>CALHCC010000053.1 GCA_937930675.1 uncultured Flavobacteriaceae bacterium | reverse complement strand
CTTTTTTTTGATGTTTTCAACACGTTCAAACTATTTTTTTAGCCGTTAATAATGCAAAAAATAGATTGAACTATATTTGTTATTAAATTGTTAGTTCATGTAAATTTAGTTTATTTTTTCTATATGATTTGTATTTGATATTCGGATTTAGATGCACTTCTGCTGGTTTTCTTAAATCTAAGCTAAAATGGGTTCTTAGATTGTTATAAATATAGACTGCCTGTTGTGTTAATTGTTGTGCAATTTTGGTATTTTTTATTGTCTTTTTGAGTCCGTATTCATATTTTAAAGTTCTATTAATACGTTCAGCAACAGCATTTTCGTAAGGGTCGTATTGCTCAGTCATACTCATGGTTATGTTATTGCTTTCAGCGAATTGTGTGTATTTAGGATTGCAGTACTGGAATCCTCTGTCAGAATGATGGATAAGTTTTTGATTCGGGTATTTCCTGTTTTTAATGGCCATAGCGAGTGCCTCTGAGCAAAGTGATGTTCTCATATGGTTATCAAGTTTATATCCCATTATTTTCTTAGAATATGCATCAGTTACTAAAGCTAAGTAATTATGTCCATTTTCAGTTTTAATGTATGTGATGTCGCTAGTTTAGCCCCCAATAATTTCAGAGTGTTCTTTTAAATTTCAAATAGATAAATTTGAGATATGAAATACAAGAAATGGGAGTTGTCCCAGAAGCTAGAAATCCTAACAGAATCCGAAGACTTAGGTATTATAGAAACCTGTCGTAAGCATGGAGTAAGCACAGGAACTTTTTATAGTTGGAAGAAGAAGTTTGAACACAAGGGAGAAGCGGGATTAAAAGTGAATTACGAAACTAAAAGTAAAGAGCTTAAAGAAGCCGAAGAAGAAAATCGAGTACTACGTAAACTTCTTAGTGATAGAGAGATTGAATTAGAGGTCCAACGTGAACTTTTAAAAAAAAAGTTTGGAACGTCCGATCCAAGAAAGATTTAGTGAATACTATTCATAAAAAATATGAGTGTAGTAAGTCTAAGATTATAAAAATGGCAGGTATGGTTCCTAGTAGTTATTATAGAAAACCTAGTCTTGGCAGAAAGGGTAATATTCCCTCTAAGTACACCTATCATCAATCAAGAGGTTTTGTATCTCAAGCAGATGTAGTAAATGCGGTAAAAGAGATTTTAAGCCATGAATTTATAGATTGTGGTTATCGATTAATGACTGGTTATTTAAAGAAAGAAGGTTATAATATCAACCATAAGAAGTTATACCGAATAATGAAAGAAGCAGGCTTATTGAAGCTTGAAAACAGAATAGACAGAAGTGGTTCTGGACGTAAATTTGTAAAATATAGAGTAGTGCGCACTACTAGACCTCTGGAGTGCTTAGAAATGGATATTAAAATGGTCTGGATTCCTCATGTTGGAAAGAATGCTTATCTACTGTCTGTTATAGATATTCATTCACGTAGAATATTAAAAGATTATTTTTCATTTACAATAAAACAAAATCATGTAATAGCACTTCTTTCCTCTTTATTTGAAGACTATAATTATCCTGAAAATATTGTTATTAGAAGCGATAATGGTAGTCAGTTTTTAGCTAAAAAAGTCAGAGAATATTTAGGAATCATAGGAGTTCAACAGGAGTTTACTCACGTAGCTACACCAGAAGAGAATGCACATATAGAAGCGTATCATGGAATCCTAAAAAAGGAAGTGTTTAACAGGTTTGAGTATCGCCATTTTGGAGAGATAGAACAGATATTAAAACGATATGTAAAGTTTTATAATAACGAAAGACTCCACGGGCTCTTAGGACGTATTACTCCTATGGAAAAATGGAACTCTGATAAACACCTAATTTTTATGAAAAAATTAACAGCGTAAATTAAGAATCGAAATTTAAAAGATTACTCTTGTTTTATAGGGGTCAAAACACTCAAAAAGGAGATTTGGAGGAATCTGTAATTGTATTTGCTATTACTGGAATTAATAAAGGTGTAGTTGCATCTAGTATTATTGATAAATCGGATAATAAAAATTTAGGTAATCCGTCATTTATCAATATGCATGAAAAAAAAGAAGGTTCTCATTCTTATAATTTGAACGATAAAGTTGAAAGCGTATTAATAAATCTTACTGCTTCTGTGGATCAAAACGCAGACAAAGATCTTGATATTAACATAAAAGTTATTAAAGATGGAAAAGAAATTTTTAACCAAGATGAAAGTTTAGTAATAGGGAAATCATTAGTGTCAAAATCATATACCGTAGAATAATGAAAAAAATAATTTTAACAACAACACTAGCTTTTATTTCGATTTCAGGCTTTACACAGGAAGTAGAACAGAATAATACAATTAATGTAGTAACATCAATTAAAAACATTGATAATTCACTTCTTCTAAATGAGAAATACAAATTAAGTATTGGTGACGATATTTTAATTTACTTACCTGCAAGTGAAGATTTTTTATTTGTTAAGAAAAAGAAATCTTTACTGAATGCTAAGTTAGTAGGTAAATTGGCAGGAGTAGTAGAGTCTGGAGCAATGGTTGCTTTGGGTACAAGCACTAGCAGTGTAGAAGGATTAACAAAAACACTTAAAGTAATTAATACCACTCAAACAATTCAACATGGTGCTGATGCATTAGAAAAAATTAACGATTTAAATATTTCTAAAAAAGCAAAGAAAATAGCTGGTAAAAAAGCAGAAGTATTAGGATGGGATAGCACTAATAATATTATTGAAGTTAAAATAGGTAAAAAGAAGTATGAAGTGCAATTACAGCAAGCTATTGCTACTAGTGAAATAAAATTGATTCACTCATAACAGCTGTGCTTTAAACAATTCATACGCTATAATTAATAAAACGAATGCTATGAGTAGATCATTTAGAAAAACCAAAATCCAAGGAATTACAACTATAAATTCTGAAAAAGAAGACAAACAAAAAGCAAATCGAAAATTTAGACGTGTTGTAAAACAAAAACTTAACTTAGATGAGTCAGATCTTCCTAACAGGAGAGAAGTTTCTAATGTTTGGAGCTTTGCTAAAGATGGAAAAAGATATTGCTCTAAAATGACTTTAAAAGATTTACGTAAATAGATGAAAATAGTATTCATTTCTGATACACATGGTAGGCATGAAGACGTAGAGTTACCTAAAGGTGATGTTCTTGTTCATGCTGGTGATTTTACTTCTAGAGGAACTATTTTTGAAGTTGCAGATTTTATTATGTGGCTACAAAAACTTCCTTTTGAGTATATTGTTTTTATTGCAGGCAATCATGATTTATATCTTGAAAAACACAGTATTGATGACTTTAAAGATTTTTTGCCCAAGAACGCATTTTATTTAAATGATTCAGGATGTGAAATAAAAGGAGTCAAATTTTGGGGTTCTCCAATTCAGCCAAATTTTCTAGACTGGGCTTTCAATAGAGAAAGAGGAGCTGAAATAAAAAAGCATTGGGATTTAATTCCAGATGATACGGATATTTTAATTACTCATGGACCTCCCTATGATATTTTAGACCAAACTGTAAGAGGAGATAAAACAGGGTGTGAGGATTTATTAGAAAAGGTATTAAAAGTAAATCCTAAAATTCACGCTTTTGGACATATTCATGAAGCATACGGTATCAAAAACAATAATGACACTACTTTTGTAAATGCAAGTTTACTGAATGAAAGGTATCGTTATACAAATGATCCTATTGTTTTAGAGATTTGATGGAATAAGACATTATTAGATCTCATTCCTATATATGTATTTTTAATTAAAATGAGTATTCAGTTATGAAAAGAGTTATTGAGAAAATAGAAACAATTGAAAATAAGATAGATAGAAAAATAAATCTATTAATGATACTTTTAATAATATTAACTATAATATCTATTCTGTAAATATTTCATCAACCATACATAAGTTTTAGTATATCGTAGTATCGTTTGATTCTAACGTATAAATTTTGCTTATGTATGGTTTATGAAAAGAAAGGTGTTTTATATTAAATTTTCGAAAGCGGTGTTCAATTCCTCAGTATGAAAATCTTCAAGATATGCTTCTGTGGTTTTTATAGATTTATGTCCAAGTGCTTGTTTAATCATAACTGTATTCACTCCTTTTTTTAATGATAAAGTTGCAAATGTATGTC
>CALHCC010000052.1 GCA_937930675.1 uncultured Flavobacteriaceae bacterium | reverse complement strand
TCTGATCATTTGAGTGCAGAAAATAATGTAGAAATGTTAAATCCTTTAAGTAGTGATTTAGCGGTGATGAGACAATCTTTATTATTTAGTGGTTTAGAGTCTGTGGCTTACAATATCAATCGAAAGAATAATGATATTAAGTTTTTTGAGTTTGGTAAAACCTACCATAAGTTTAATGATAAATACGATGAGCAAAAGCATTTAACATTGTTTGTATCGGGTAACAGAGATAAAGAGTCTTGGAACGCAGGAAAACAACCTACAGATTTCTATTATATAAAAGCGGTAGTAACAGGTGTTTTAGAGCGTTTAGGGCATACCAAAATAAAAGTGACTCCTACTAAAAACGATGTGTTTTCTGAAGGGTTAACACTAAGCTTAGGGAAAATGAAATTGGTAGACGTAGGTATGGTGAGTCCTAAAATATTAAAGACATTTGGTGTTAAACAAGAGGTTTTTTATGCTGATTTTAATTGGGATATGGTATTAAAGGTATCTCAAAACAATAAATTAAAAGTAACAGCATTGCCTAAATACCCGTCTGTAAAAAGAGATTTGGCTTTGTTGTTAGACAACCATATTGCGTTTAAAGATTTGTACAATGCAGCTTTTCAATCGGAAAAAAGCTTGCTAAAAGAGGTAGATTTGTTTGATGTGTATGAGGGAGATAAATTACCAAAAGGTAAAAAGTCGTATGCAATGAGTTTTGTGTTACAAGACGAAAACAAAACCTTAGAAGAGAAACAGATAGAAAAGATTATGACAAAACTTCAAAATTCTTTTGAAAAGCAATTTGAGGCCAGTTTACGATAAATATCTAGAGTTATAGAAATTAAAAACGCATCCAATTTTGGATGCGTTTTTGGTTTTGGGAATAGATGTGTATCTATTTTAAAACATGTATGATTAATACCATGTACAATTAAAAACGTCGTATTTAAATTATACATCTGTTTTTTGTGAAGTCGTTTATTTGTTTAAACAACTTAACAGTTAAACGATTCAACTATTTAAAATATGCGAAATCATATTTTAAATATGGTATAACATGTTAAATACTATTCCTAAATTTGCCAAGAACAAAACAAACCTTTAGCATGAGTTTATACAAAACGCTTATACGTCCTTTATTTTTTCAATTTGATCCAGAAAAAGTACATTATTTTACTTTTGATGTCATTAAAATTTTGTCAAAAATACCAGGAGTACCAGCCATCACAAGAGCCATGTATAAGGTAGAAGATGTAAGGTTGGAAAAGGAATTGTTTGGGATTCGTTTTCAAAACCCAGTAGGTTTGGCTGCCGGTTTTGATAAAAATGCAGTGTTGTTTAATGAATTGGCAGATTATGGTTTTGGTTTTATAGAAATAGGTACGGTTACTCCTAAAGGACAAGAAGGAAACCCTAAACAAAGATTGTTTCGTTTAAAAGACGATAAGGGAATTATTAATAGAATGGGCTTTAATAACCATGGAGTACAAGCTGCTATTGAAAACTTAAAAAAGAACAAAGGAAAGGTAATTGTAGGAGGTAATATTGGAAAAAACACCAACATTCCTACAGAACAATATACGCAAGATTATTGTGAGGTTTTTGAAGCCTTGCACCCGTATGTAGATTATTTTGTATTAAATGTAAGTTGTCCTAATGTAAGTAGTCATGCTAAATTAGGTGATAAAGATTATTTGTTAGAGCTAATTGCTGCGGTTCAAAAATTGAACAATGCGGCAAAAGAGCAAAGACCTATTTTGTTAAAAATTGCTCCAGACTTAAATAACAGTCAGTTAGATGAAATTATAGAATTGGTAGCAGAAACCAAGATAGGTGGAGTAATAGCCTCTAATACGTCTGTAAATAGAGAGGGGTTAAAAGCTACAGATACACAATTAAAAAAAATTGGGAATGGTGGTTTAAGTGGAAAACCTATTAGAGAAAGAAGTACAGCTACCATTAAATATTTATCAGATAAATCTAAAAAAGCATTTCCAATTATTGGTGTAGGAGGAATTCATTCCGCAGAAGATGCTTTAGAAAAAATAAACGCAGGAGCAGATTTGGTACAAGTGTATACTGGTTTTGTTTACGAAGGTCCGTCTTTGGTGAAAAAGATAAACAAAGCTATTTTAAAGACTTTATAATATTGGTGTATGTATTCTTTTATTGTTCCTCTTTACAATCGTCCTGATGAAATAGATGAGTTGTTGTATAGCTTAACAAAGCAAAATTACAATAAACCTTTTGAAGTGATTATTGTAGAAGATGGTTCTGATAATAATGCAACGGAGATTGTTAAGAGTTATAACGACCGATTAAATATCCAGTATTTTTTAACCAAGAATCAAGGAGCAGGCATGGCTCGTAATTATGGAATGCAACAAGCCAAAGGAACGTATTTTATTGTGTTAGATTCTGATGTATTGGTGCCTGCTAATTACTTAAAACAGGTAGCTGAGGCTTTAAAAGAGAAATATACAGATGCTTTTGGAGGGCCTGATGCAGCACATCCGTCGTTTACACCTTTACAAAAAGCAATAAATTTCTCGATGACTTCTTTTTTAACTACTGGAGGAATTAGAGGAAAGAAAAAGGGAGTAGGGAAATTTCAGCCAAGAAGTTTTAATTTAGGAATTTCTAAAAATGCTTTTGAAGTAACCAAAGGTTTTTCTGCTATGAAAATAGGAGAAGATATTGATTTGTCTTTTAGATTATGGAAACATAACTTTGCAACACAGCTGATAGAAAGTGCTTTTGTATACCATAAACGTAGAAATACCATTGATTCTTTTTTTACACAAACCTATAAGTTTGGACAAGCAAGACCTGTGTTAAATAAAAAATATCCAGGAACGGCTAAGCTAACCTATTGGTTTCCTAGCTTGTTTATTGTAGGGTTTATCATGTCTTCATTATTATTTGTAGTTGGGTGTTGGCAGTTTATTGTTGCCTACTATTTGTATTTTATGTTGTTATTGATGAGTTCTTTGTGGTACAATAAAAATATAACGGTTGCCTTTTTGTCTATCATAACCACTTTAGTGCAAATGACTGGTTATGGTTTTGGCTTTTTAAAAGCAATATTTAAAAAATAGTAATAATTAGGAAATTGCCGTTTTAACCTAAAATATGAGTATCAAAACCATCAATACTTTTGGAATTTTCTTCTTCCCAGTAGGCTTCAATTTTTTGTTGTCCTTTATTTTGAGCCCAATCTTTTAAAATGGTCCTATCTTCTTGATAATCCATTAAAGGAATTGCATATCCGCATGAAGTTTGTACTAAATCTACCTGCATTTCTATAACTTGCCTAGATCCAAGTGTTTCAGGAAACAAATGAATAAGGGTTTGGTATTCTTTATCTCTAGGGTGAAATATGTTGGCGGTTCCATACAATCTTAAAATTAGAGGTTTGCCTTCAAAGGCACAGAACATAATGGTCATTCGGTTGTTTTTTAACAAATGTGCAGCGGTTTCGTTTCCGCTACCTGTTAAATTTAACCAAGCAATTTTGTTTTTATTGATAATCCTAAAAGAGTCCATCCCTTTAGGGGATACATTTACACTTCCTTTTGCAGCAGCTGTTCCTACAAAAAATATCTTTTGTTGTTTGATAAATTCTTGAAGTCTTTCGTCGATCTCCGTTAGTTTTTTTCCCATGATGATAAGTTTATTTTAAAAGTACAAAACCTCTTTAACTGTAAGTGGTAATTATTCCTTAAAATTTAAGAACAAATAAAAAACGTTGCTCTTTGTGTTATATTTCAAAAAGCAACGTTTTTTATTTGTTTATTAAAAAGGAACTTCGTCATCGGGTGGGGATGAAGGTTCCGGAGCATCAAAAGCATCTGCAGGAGTAATACTACCTGATATTTCGTTAAAAGCATTCATAGACGATTCTAATTGTCCGCCAAAATCATCTTCTAAATCAGAGAATTTAGCTAAATGACCTGTGAATTTTAATCGAATATTGTCTAAACCACCATTACGGTGTTTTGCCACAATAAATTCTCCTTGTCCCTCACAGGGTGTATGATCATCATCATCCCATTCGGTCATTCCATAATATTCAGGACGGAAAATAAACGATACAATATCGGCATCCTGTTCAATGGCTCCAGATTCACGTAAATCGGATAGTAAAGGACGTTTACTTCCTCCACGAGTTTCTACAGAACGCGATAACTGAGACAATGCAATAACAGGAATGTGTAATTCTTTGGCTAGGGCTTTTAGGTTACGAGAAATCATAGAAATTTCTTGTTCACGGTTTCCTCCTGCAGCCCCCCCAGCAGTCATTAATTGCAAGTAGTCAATTACAATAATTTTTATATCGTGTTGCGACTTTAATCTTCGAGCCTTGGCACGTAAATCAAAAATGGATAAAGATGGAGTATCGTCAATAAAAATAGGAGCTTCGGATAAGTTTTTAACCTTCACATTTAACTGTTCCCATTCATGTGGTTCTAGGGTTCCTTTTCTTAATTTTTCTGATGATAGACCTGTTTCAGAAGAAATCATACGCGTAATTAACTGTACAGAAGACATCTCTAAAGAGAATACAGCCACTCCATGATTAAAATCGATAGCCATGTTTTTAGCCATTGAAATTACAAAAGCGGTTTTTCCCATACCTGGACGAGCCGCAATAATAATTAAATCCGAAGGTTGCCAACCCGATGTTAAAGCATCTAATTTGGTAAAACCAGTAGCATATCCAGACATTCCTTCTCTACCCCCAAGTTCTTCAATCTTTTTTAAAGCTTGTCGAACTAAAGAATCTGATTTTTCGGAACTCTTTTTTAAGTTTCCTTGGGTTACTTCAAAAAACTTAGTTTCTGCCATGTCTAACAAATCGAACACATCCGCAGTTTCATCGTACGATTTTTCAATAATTTCACTAGAAATCGTAATTAATTGGCGTTGTATGTATTTTTGTAAAATAATACGTGCATGAAACTCAATATGTGCTGAAGATGAAACCTTTTGCGTAAGCTCTATTAAGTAAAAATCGCCCCCTACCATGTTCAGTTTTCCATCTTTTTTTAATTGATTAGAAACTGTTAATAAGTCTGTAGGTTCAGAGTTTTGGAACAAAGTATGGATAGCAGCATAAATGGCCTGATGTTGTTCTTTATAAAAAGCATCTGGATGCAAAATATCAATCACAGCATCAATTCCTTTTTTATCAATCATCATAGCTCCTAGTACAGCAGTCTCCATATCTACTGCTTGTGGAGGTATTTTTCCATTGGCTAAATTGACAATTTTAGACTTGTCAATTTTTTTTCCAGAAAAGCTTTTAGTTTGTTCCATAGGGAAAACAAATGTAAATGATATTCTTTATTCCTCGTTGTTTTTTAAATCTTAAATCTCTACAAAATTTGTTGATAACTGTTATTTTGTTAATAACTTGTTAATAGTCTTAGGCTTAGCAAGGGCTTAAGACTTGTTTTAAAATTTAAATGTTAGTGGCATCTTTTAGAAATGTTTATTTTTAGAACTTTTAAGAGCAAAGTGCTTGATAAGGATAAAATAAATGTGTTAAAGAAAGTAAAAATGGAGTTGTCTAAAGTAAAATTGGTGGTTACAGATATGGATGGAACCTTATTAAATTCCAAACACGAGGTAAGTGATTTGTTTTTTAAGCAGTTTGAAGAGCTAAAAAAACATCAAATAAAATTTGTAGCGGCAAGCGGAAGGCAGTACCACAGTATTTTAGAAAAACTAAAACCCATTGTAAAAGACATTACCATTGTTGCTGAAAATGGGGCTTATGTGGTAGAAAATGGAAAAGAATTGTTTTCCAATGCTTTTCAGCGAGAAGATGCTATTAAGTTTTTAAAAATTGCCCAACAAATACCCGATGTGTATATTGTGTTGGCAGGGAAAGAGAAGGCCTATTACTTAGATACAGATTTAGAGCTGGTAAAATTGGTGTCTGAATATTATAGTGAATATGAATTGTTAGACAATTTTAACGAATTGCCAAACGATGCTATTTTAAAATTGGCATTGTACCATCCACGAGGATCAGAAAAACATATTTACCCATATTTAAAGCATTTAGCAGGAGATTGGCAAGTGAAAGTTTCTGGCGAGTTTTGGGTAGATATTGCTTTAAAAACCAATCATAAAGGAAATGCGATTGCAAGAATTCAACAAGAATTAAGCATTACAGAACAAGAAACCATGGCTTTTGGAGATTATCAGAACGATATAGAAATGCTAAAAAAAGCAACGTATAGTTTTGCGATGGAAAATGCACATCCGGACGTTTTAACTACAGCGAATTACAAAACAGTGAGTAATGATGCACATGGAGTAGAAGAGGTGTTAGGTCGTTTATTACAACAATTATAATTCGTTTTAAATTCATTTTTAAGCTGAATAAAGTCGTATTTTTGTTGGGTACTATTTTTTAAGATTTATGCACAAAAAAATAAGCAGTGTTCAAAATGCTTTTGTAAAATCGTTAACGGTTCTTAGCGATAAATCTAAGGCAAGAAAACAATCGGGAACGTTTTTAGTAGAAGGACAAAGAGAAATTTTATTGGCTTTAGAAGGAGGGTATCAACTAAAACAATTGTTGTATTGTACAGAGGTGTTGGGAACTTTTGATGTGAATTCTTTACCTGCTCAAGAATATATTGAAGTTAGTAAAGAGGTGTATGAGAAAATAGCCTACAGAGCTACTACAGAAGGTGTGCTTGCCGTGGTTTTAAATAGAGAGATGACTTTAGAGTCCTTAAAATTTAACACCAAAACACCACTAATTTTAGTGGCAGAAGCACCCGAAAAACCAGGGAACATAGGAGCAATGCTTAGAACTGCAGATGCTGCCAATGTAGATGCAGTGTTAATAGCCAATCCTAAAACAGACATGTTCAATCCTAATATTATTAGATCTAGCGTGGGGTGTTTGTTTACCACACAAATTGCTACAGGAACTACACAAGAAATACTAAGATATTTAAAAGCGAACAATGTTAGTACGTATGCAGCAGCGTTAAAATCAGATTCCGAGGAATACCATCAGCAAAACTTTACAAGGGCTACTGCTATTATTGTAGGTACAGAGGCTGTGGGTTTAAGTGATGAATGGTTGCAGATGGCAGACAAAAAAATAATTATCCCTATGTTGGGTAAAATAGATTCTATGAATGTTTCTGTAGCAGCAGGTATATTGGTGTACGAGGCTAAGAGACAACGAAATTTTAAATAAAATGACAGGAAGCATATTGTTTATCATCATCATTACCATTTTGGTGGTTAATTTTGTAAAAGAAGAACTGATTAGTTTTGTAAACGCAAAACATTTTAACGATGTAGTACCTAAGGAATTGGCAGATGTGTATGATGAACAAGAATATAAAAAGTCACAATCATACAAGCTAACCAATTATAAATTTTCTAGCATATCGGGTATTTTTTCATTTGTTATTACGCTATTGTTTTTTTTGTTGGATGGAGTTGCTTGGGTACAACATTGGGCAGAGCAAATAACACAGAACTTGTTATTACAAACCTTGGTGTTTTTTGGTATTATAGGTGTAGTGAGTTCACTAATTCAAATTCCTTTTGGCTACTATCACACGTTTGTGATAGAAGAAAAGTTTGGTTTTAATAAAAGCAGCAAAAAACTTTTTTGGATTGATAAGTTAAAAGGATTGTTGATGACCACTATTGTAGGTGGAGGAATGCTATTACTAATCACTTGGTTGTATTACAAAACCCACACACAGTTTTGGTGGTATGCATGGCTGGTTTTTTCTGTTTTCACACTGTTTTTAACACTGTTTTATTCTAGTTTAATTGTTCCGCTATTTAACAAACAAACTCCGTTAGAAGAAGGAAGTTTAAAAGACAAATTGTTTGCCTATGCTACTGAGCAAGGTTTTAAGTTGGCTCATATTTTTGTAATTGATGGGTCTAAAAGATCTACCAAAGCAAATGCTTATTTTTCAGGTTTTGGTCCTAAAAAAAGAATTGTATTGTACGATACGTTAATTAACGATTTAAGCGAAGAAGAAATTGTAGCTGTATTTGCTCATGAGGTAGGCCATTACAAAAAAAAGCATACGCTATTTAATATGTTTACGTCTTTACTACTTACAGGTTTTACGTTGTTTATTTTAGGGTTACTTTTAGGGAATCCTTTGTTGGCAGATGCTTTTCATGTGCAACAAAGTAATTTTCATATCGGTTTGTTGGCTTTTGGAATTTTGTACAGTCCTATTTCAGAATTAACAGGTGTGATTATGAATGTGATTTCTAGAAAATTTGAATACCAGGCAGATGATTTTGCAAAACAAACGTACGGAGGACGTTATTTAATCACTTCTTTAAAAAAGTTATCTAAAAACAGTTTAAGTAATTTAACACCACATTCGTGGAATGTGTTTTTTCATTACTCACATCCTACATTATTACAACGAATTTTGAATTTAAAAAACACAAGCTCATCTTAGATAAAATCACTATATTTAATACTTAAGAATACTAAAAGTTACTGATGCTCACCTTTTTTAAGGGAACTATCAGTAATTTTTGTTTACAAAGCATATAGCTTATGGGGTACGTTATTGATATTGAAAAAGAAAACAAAGAGATTGCAAGAAGGTATAAGGATCTGTTAAAAGATAGTTATCAACATTTGTCAGAAGAAGATAAAAAGTTGATACGTAGTGCTTTTGATGTAGCGGTAGAAGCACATAGTGAACAAAGGCGAAAAACAGGAGAACCTTATATTTATCATCCTATTGCTGTGGCTAAAATTGTGGCATACGAAATAGGTTTGGGAGCCGTTTCTATTGCGGCTGCTTTGTTGCACGATGTGGTAGAAGACACAGACTATACCATAGAAGACATGGAACGAATTTTTGGTGAGAAAATTGCCAAAATCGTTAATGGATTAACCAAAATATCTCGACTGAAAAAAGATCAAATTGCCTCTATACAAGCAGAGAATTTTCGTAAAATGCTATTAACGTTAAACGATGATGTTCGTGTAATCTTAATTAAAATAGCAGACCGATTGCACAACATGCAAACCATGGATGCCATGCCACCGCATAAGCAGGTTAAAATAGCATCGGAAACATTGTATATTTACGCTCCTTTAGCCCATCGATTAGGTTTGTTTAACATTAAAACAGAACTAGAAGATTTAGGTTTAAAATATACCGAGAATGAGGTGTATAAAGACATCGAGAAAAAAATAATTGATAACAAAGACAATCAGTTAGATTATATCGATAATTTTTCCTCTAAAATTAGTGATGCACTAGAAAAACAAGGATTTTCATTTAGCATTAAAGGGAGAACAAAGTCTATTTTCTCTATCAGAAAAAAAATGCGTTCTCAAGGAGTCCGATACGAAGAGGTGTACGATAAGTTTGCAATTCGAATTATTTACGATTCTGATGAAGAAAACGAAAAATTTGATGCTTGGAAAATTTATTCCATTGTTACAGATAATTACAGACCCAACCCTAGTCGATTAAGAGATTGGATTTCTCAACCTAAAACCACAGGGTACGAAGCTTTGCATATCACTGTAATGGGACCAGAAGGTAGGTGGGTAGAAGTGCAAATACGTTCTAAACGAATGCATGAAATAGCCGAAAAAGGGTACGCAGCACATTTTAAATACAAACAAGGAAATGTAAACGAAAGCGGTTTAGAATCTTGGTTAAATAAATTAAAAGATACCTTAGAAACGACCAATCATAATGCAGTAGATTTTGTAGAAGATTTTAAATTGAATCTTTACGCGAAAGAAATTTTTATTTTTACACCTAAAGGAGATATAAAATCGTTACCTAAAGGAGCTTCTGCTTTAGATTTTGCATTTAGTATTCATACAGACATCGGTTTAAAGTGTAGAGGAGTTAAGGTAAACGGTAAATTAACTCCTTTGGATAGAGTGTTAAATAGTGGTGATCAGGTTGAGGTCATTACATCTGCCAATCAAAAACCTTCTGAGCGATGGTTAACATTTGTAGTTACCGCTAGAGCAAGAGCTAAAATTAGACAAGCTTTAAAAGAAGAAGAAAGAAAAGTAGCAGCGTACGGGAAAGAAATCTTAAAGAGAAAATTACGTCATTTAAAAATAGAACCTACGGATAAAAATTTAGCAAAGATGGTTTCTTTCTTTAAGCTAAATACTACGTTTGATCTGTTTTATAGAATAGGGGTAGGAACGATTGACAATACACAGATAAGAAACTTTGTAAACCAACAAACAAGTGCTTTTGCCAAGTTGTTCCGTAGAACAAAATCTGAGGGGATAAAAACGGTTAAAAAAGAAGAAGTAACCACCAATTACGATTCGTTATTATTTGGAAATGACAATGAAAAATTAGAATATACGCTGGCTAAATGTTGTAATCCTATTACAGGGGACAAAGTATTTGCTTTTTTAACCATTAACGAAGGAATTAAAGTTCATAAAAATAATTGTCCTAATGCGATTAGTATGCAATCTAATTACGCATACAGAATTATGAAAGCCAATTGGGTAGATTCTACCAAACAAGCTTTTAATGTTACCATTAGTATTACAGGAGAAGATGGAGCCGGAATGCTAGGAAATATTACCAGGGTAATTTCTCAAAACAATAACATTAATATCAATAACCTAAATATTGCTGGAGATGGGAGTTTGTTTGAGGGTAAATTTACTGTAACAGTGCCTAATAGAAGTAAACTAAAAAAAGTTATAGGACAACTACAGGGTATTAAAGGAGTAAAGAGAGTAAAACGTATTATTTAAAAAAAAACAGTTCTTTTATTATCGATATCAAATAAAAGTATAAATTTGCAACTTGCTGTTTTTAAACAACAATCTAGTTATGGATACTAAACAAAAAAATCAAGAAACTGTAAAAAACGTGTTTGTTCAATTCTTAGAAAAGAACAAACATCGTAAAACACCAGAACGTTTTGCGATCTTACAAGAAATTTATGATTTGGAAGAGCATTTTGATATAGAATCTTTGTATATCAATATGAAAAATAAAAAGTATCGTGTAAGTAGGGCTACATTGTACAATACCATTGAGTTATTGTTAGAATGTGGTTTGGTGAGAAGACATCAATTTGGTCAAAATCAAGCACATTACGAAAAAAGCTTTTTTGACAAACAACACGACCATTTGATTTTAGACAATGGAGAGGTAATTGAATTTTGTGACCCAAGAATTCAAACAATTAAAAGAACAATAGAAGAGGTTTTTAATGTAGAGATAGATAAGCATTCGCTATATTTTTACGGTACTAAAAAAGAACAATAGAATTTTACATTTATAAATAAAATGGCAGTAGATTTATTATTAGGATTGCAGTGGGGAGACGAAGGTAAAGGAAAGATAGTTGATGTTTTAACTCAAAATTACAATCTAATATCTCGTTTTCAAGGAGGTCCAAACGCAGGACATACGTTAATTTTTGATGGACATAAACATGTATTACATACCATTCCTTCAGGAATTTTTCATAAAGAAGCTGTAAATGTAGTAGGGAATGGAGTAGTGATAGATCCTGTGATTTTTAATAAAGAAATAGACGATTTATCTAAGTTTGATGTAGACTTTAAAAACGTATTGTTAATTTCTAGAAAAGCACACTTAATTTTACCAACACACCGTTTGTTAGATGCGGCATCAGAAAAAGCAAAAGGTAAAGACAAAATAGGTTCTACCTTAAAAGGAATTGGACCTACGTACATGGATAAAACCGGACGTAACGGAATGCGTGTTGGAGATTTAGAGCTAGATAATTGGAAAGAGATTTTTGAAAATTTAACTCAAAAACACCTAAAGATGATTGACTTTTACGGTGTTGAATTAGATTATAATTTAGACGAGTTAAGAGCTAATTTCTTTGCAGCTGTAGATAAATTAAAAGAATTAACTTTTATTGATAGTGAGGAGTATTTACACACAGCTATTAAAGAAAACAAAACCATTTTAGCAGAAGGAGCTCAAGGTTCCTTATTAGATGTTGATTTTGGAACGTATCCATTTGTAACATCCTCTAATACAACAGCAGCAGGAGCTTGTACAGGTTTAGGAGTAGCACCTAATCAAATAGGAGAAGTATTCGGAATTTTTAAAGCGTACACTACTCGTGTAGGTTCTGGACCTTTCCCAACAGAATTGTTTGATGAAGATGGAGCTACTATGGCTAAGGTTGGACATGAGTTTGGAGCAACCACTGGACGTGCACGTAGATGTGGATGGTTAGATATGGTGGCTTTAAAATATGCTTGTCAAGTAAACGGAGTTACACAGTTAAACATGATGAAAGCAGACGTTTTATCAGGTTTTGAAACCATAAAAGTTTGTACTGCATATAAATACAAGGGAGAAGTTATAGAGCATTTCCCATACAATATAGAACCAGAAAATGTACAACCTATTTATACAGAATTAAAAGGTTGGAAAGAAGATTTAACTGGAATGACTTCTGAAGCTGAATTACCAGCTGCATTGAATGATTATATTGCTTTTATAGAGAAAGAAACAGGAATTAAAATTACTATTGTGTCCGTAGGGCCTGATAGAAAACAAACAATTGAGAGATAGTATAAAATCTATATTCATAAAATAAAAAATCCTCATAGCATTCGTTATGAGGATTTTTTGTTGTGTTAAAAAAAGAGAATGTATTCTTATTTAAATAGGAGTTATTGTAAAGGTGAATTTTTAATCAAATCATAAATATTATTTGCCATTAGAAATCTTGTATTTAATTGTCAGTCTATTTTTTGTTAAATCGTTTTTTAATCAAACAATTGAATAGTTAAACGACTCAATTTTTAGAATATGCGAAATCCTATTTTAAAATAGGATAATTGCTTTAGGTACACTGTTTGATAATCAATTAATCAGTTATATTTGTAGTAAAACAGTTACATTGAAAAATACCTTATCTATTTTTATTTTATTGTTTTCTTTTATAGCCTGTGCACAGGTAAGTAAAATAAAAGTATTGCATGCTAATCAAACGTATAGAAATCAGCAACAATACCCTGGAGCTGTTGTGCTAAACGGTAATGTTAAAGTAGCACACAAAGGAGCTTTGCTTACATGTAGAAAAGCATTGTACTATCAACTAGAAAACAGGTTGTATGCCTATGGAGACGTATTTGTAAACCAAGCAGATACTTTAACACAAAAAAGCGATCATTTGCAATATGATGGGGATACAGAAAAAGCACTCTCGTGGGGAAAGGTAATTGTAAAAGATAAAGATATTACGCTAACAACAGATACGCTCCGTTTTAATAGAGCAACGCAAGTATTAACATACGACTGTTTTGGGACCATTGTGAATCAGGAAAATACATTAACCAGCCAAATAGGAGAGTATTTTGCAAATGATAAAAAATTAACGGCTAGGCAAAATGTACACATTAAAAATCCGGATATGAACTTGCACACAGGTCATATGGATTATTATACAGTTTCTGGAAAATCATATCTATACGGACCTTCTACAATTAAAAACAAAGAGAATGATTTGTATACCGAAAGAGGTATTTACGACACAAGACTTTCTTTAGGCTATTTACTTAAGAACTCTATTATTTATCATGATACTAATGAAATTAAGGGAGATAGCTTGTATTACAATCAAGACAAGAACTTTGCTTCTGGAACAGGAAATTTAATAGTAACAGATACGGTAAATCATGTAATTGTAAAGGGAGATTATGGAGAAATTTACAGAGCAAAAGATTCCATTATTATTTCAAAAAAACCAGTGGCAATTTCTATCATCGATAAAGATTCTATGTATATACACGGAGATACTTTATCGGTCACAGGTACAGAAAATCGTAAGTTGATGAAGGTGTACCATCATGTAAAAATATTTAAGTCAGATTTAAGCGGTAAGTGTGATTCTTTAGTAACGCATCAAGCAGAAGGAATTACAGAAATGTATAGAAATCCTATTCTGTGGTCTTCAGAAAATCAAATTACAGGAGATAGTATTTTATTGATTAATGACTTAAAAACCAGTAAATTAGATTCTTTAAAAATCAAAAGAAATGCATTAATTGTTCAGAAAGATAGTATTGGTTACAATCAAATAAGAGGTAAAAATATGTATGGTAAGTTTCAAAACCAAAAACTAAGTTCTTTATTATCTAAAGGGAATGGAGCGGTTGTAAATTATGCTAGAGCCGAAACAGGAGAACTTTCTGCCATTATGGATATGGAATGTAGTAATATATTATTTACGCTAGAGGATAGTAAAATAAAAGAAATAAAGTTTTTAAAAAAGCCAGACGGTAAAACCTATCCACCAAGTAAGTTTCCTAAAGAAAGAGCTTTGGTAAAAGGATTTATTTGGAGATGGGATGAAAAACCATTAAAAAAAGAAGATATTTTTATACATGACTAATTTACGAGACGATTTTTTTAAACATCAAGCTCAAACCACACCACATGCTTTAGCCATAGAAATAGAAAAGGCAGAAGGAAGTTATGTATATGGTACCAATGGTAAGGTGTATTTAGATTTTATAGCAGGTGTTTCTGCAAATACTTTAGGACATCATCATCCTAAAGTGTCTCAGGCCATTAAAAATCAAGTAGATTGTTATACACATGTAATGGTATATGGAGAGTTTATACAAAAACCTCAGGTAGATTTGTGTAAATACCTAACAAGTCAGTTGCCTAATAATTTAGATACGGTGTACTTGGTGAATTCTGGAACAGAAGCTACAGAAGGAGCGTTAAAATTAGCCAAAAGAGTTACAGGAAGACCGAATGTTGTAGCGGCTAAAAATGCGTATCACGGAAATACGCAAGGTGCGATGAGTGTTTGTGGATCCGAACTACAAAATACAGCATTTAGACCTCTAATACCAGGGACTACTTTTATTACGTTTAATAGTGTAGAAGAGTTAGAGAAAATAACTACAGATACGGCTGCGGTTATTTTAGAAACCATTCAAGGAGGAGCAGGGTTTATTGTATCTCAAAATAATTATTTAGCAAAGGTAAAACAACGTTGTGATGAGGTTGGAGCTTTGTTAATTTTAGATGAAATTCAATCTGGAATAGGAAGAACAGGAAAATTTTTTGGTTTTGAGCATTACAATTGTGTTCCAGATATTTTAATTACAGGAAAAGGATTAGGAGGAGGAATGCCTATTGGGGCCTTTATAAGTAGCTCTGCGTATATGCAAAAATTAGAAAACCATCCAAAATTAGGACACATTACTACGTTTGGAGGGCATCCTGTAATTGCAGCAGCAGCTTTGGCTACTTTGCAAGAAGTTGTAGAAAGTAATTTAATGCAAGAAGCTTTGCGTAAAGAAGCATTGTTTAAAAAGTATTTACAACATACTGCTATAAAAGAAATAAGAGGAAAAGGATTAATGTTGGCTTTAATCATGGAAAGTGAAACATTAGCAACTGAAATTGTACTAAGCTGTATGGATAAAGGTTTGTTGTTATTCTTTTTATTGTATGAGAAAAAAGCGGTGAGAATAAGTCCTCCCTTAACTATTTCAGATGAAGAAATAAAGCAAGGTTGTGCTATAATTATGGAGGTGATAGAGGGGTATTAAATGCTGTGTTTTATAATATGAAAAAAAATAAAATTGATACTCGAAAAGTTGTTAGATGAATTTTATCTAAGAGAATGGGATCTCTGAAAATGGAGATATATAAGATAATACGTTTACCATGAAAGTATAAGTAATTACTTTTCTTTTTAATGTTCTAGATTAAAATTTTTATCAATTAATCTTTTCATATTCTATACCATATACTCCACATTCTTTAGAAAGGCATCCGCCACAAGCGAAAGGAAATATAACTAATGTAGCACAACCACTATGGTTATTATCAAGGATTAAATTTCCATTAGATGAAATACCAAATCTGGTTTTACTGCTACTAAAACCATTAATGAGTAAATAGATAATTTTAAACTTAAAAGAATGTTTTAGCGAAAAATAGTTGTTTTCAAGTTTTCCTTTTAGAGTCTTTGTTTCTACTATTTTATTTTGATGGTAAAGAGTCGCTTCTATTTTTTGATTTGTTAATGCAGTTAATCTTACAAAGTAGGTTGAGTCAATTTTATGATTAGTAAAGTTAATTTTGGTATTGAATTCTAGTAAGTTTGTTAAACTAGCCCCTGTTTTTCCTTTTAATTTATAATCTCCATTTATTTGCTGAAGGCTTTTAAGAAAAATGGGAGTATATGTGTTTTTTTCAAAGTGTTTTAAATGCGAACAAGAATAAAAGACTCCAATAGTTAGTAAAATTAAGATTAATTGTTTCATTTAATTTGATATTAATGAAGTATCTCTAAACTATTCACCTTTACGCATACTCTTTTCAAAAGAAAGTAATAAGGAAGGTAAAATAATTAGGTTAGAGATCATCGCAAATAATAAAGTGATAGAAACCAAACCACCCAGTGCTTTTGTACCTCCAAAACTAGAAATAATAAACACTAGAAAACCAAAAAATAACACAATAGAGGTATAGAACATACTAATTCCTGTTTCTTTTAAAGCCTTAAAAACAGAAGCTCTAATATCTCCGTTGCTACATTGTAATTCTTGTCTGTATTTGGCTAAAAAATGAATGGTATCGTCCACAGAAATTCCAAAAGCAATACTAAATACTAAAATGGTAGAAGGTTTTAAAGGAATACCTAAAAATCCCATAATTCCAGCTGTTAAAATTAAAGGGAAAAGGTTAGGAACTAAAGAAATTAAAACCATTTTATAGTCTTTAAATAACATTCCTATAAATAAAGAAATTAGCAAAATAGCTAAGCCTAAGGATATGGTTAAATTGTCAATTAAATAATTGGTTCCTTTTACAAAAACCAAGGCTTTTCCTGTCATGCTTGCCGCGTATTTTTTACTAGGAAAATGTTTGTCAATTACACTTTGTAAACGGTGTAAAATTTGTTCCATTCTTTCCGTTCCAATGTCTTTCATAAAGGTAGTAATACGAGCATATCTTCCTGTTTTATCTACCATATTGTTTAACGCATTCTGATCTCCTCCAGAATTTTTAGCATAACTTAAAATAAAGTTTTTTTCTTGTGAGGTAGGCAGTGCGTAGTAGTCTGAATTTCCGTTGTAAAAAGCTTGTTTGGAATACTTTACCAAATTGTTTACCGACATGGGTTTAGAAAGTTCAGGGATTTTTAGAATTTCATCTTCTAGTTTTTCAATACGCTTTAGAGTAGATAGTTTCATCACTCCCTTTTCTTTTTTAGTATCTAATAGAATTTCTAAAGGTAGAATCCCTCCAAATTCTTTTTCAAAGAAAACAATATCCTTATAAAACTGTGTTTTTTTAGACATGTCTTCTATTAAGCTTCCAGATACTTTTATTTGATTACTTCCCCAAAAAGCAATAACGGCAATTAAGGCTGTAATACCGTAAACGTATGATTTTTTGTTGCGAACAATTTGGGTCATTCCTATAATAATTCCTTCTGCCCATTTCATTTGTAAATGTTTTAAATGCTTGGCTTTAGGAATGGCCATAAAACTATATAGAATAGGAATTAGGCAGATAGACAATACAAAAATTCCTAAAATACTTACAGAAGCAATCACTCCAAACTCTTTAAGGATTTGACTTTTGGTAAAAATAAAGGTAGCAAAACCTGCAGCAGTAGTTACATTGGTCATTAATGTAGCATTCCCTACTTTGGTAATTACTCTTTGCAGTGCTTTTACTTTGTTACCGTGTTTGTATATTTCTTGTTGGTATTTATGAATTAAAAAGATGGCATTAGGCACTCCAATCACAATAATTAAAGGAGGAATTAAAGCGGTAAGAATAGAAATTCTATAATCAAACAAACCAATAAAGCCAAAAGACCATAATACACCTATAATAACCACACTTAAAGTAATGGCAGTAGCTCTTAAAGAACGGAAAAATAAAAAGAAGATAAGCCCTGTAACTCCAAGTCCTAGAATTACAAACATTCCCATTTCAGATTTTACACTAGCCGCATTCATGCTTCTAACATAAGGCATTCCAGAGACTCTAACTTGTACGTTGTTCTCTTTATTAAATTTTTCGATTAAAGGATTAAAACTGTTTTTAATAAAATCCGATCGCTTTTTAGTATTTACAACTTCTTTGTCTATGTAAACAATAGTTTGTAGTGTTTCCGATTTTTTGTTGTAAAGAATATTATCGTAAAAAGGAAGATTGTTAAAGATGTGAGTTCTAATACTATCAATTTCTTTTTGTTGAAAGGTGCTTTTTTTGAATAACGGACGTAATTCAAATTTTTGTAATGTAGTGTTCTTTTTAAGCTCTTTGATGTTTTTAAAAGAAATAACACCTTCAATTTCGTCTTTAAAATTGGCTATATCCTCTGCTAATTGTAGCCAATTGTTAAATTTTTGAGCATCTTTAAGTACTGTTTTGTCTTGAACAGCTAGGACTAATAAATTTCCTTCTTCTCCAAAAATAGAAAGGAACTCAGTATATTCTAAATTTACTGGATGATCTTCTGGTAAAAGATTTGCTTCTGAATACGAAAACTGTACATTTTTAAACTGAAAAGCTAGTAGCGTAGTGACAAGTAGAATAAATATAAGCGTGCTAATTCTGTTTGTTAAAATAGTTCTAGCTAATCGGTTCCAAAATTTCATCTGATGTAATGGGAAATAGTAGTGATGTTAAAAGCTATCTAATTTAGTAATAAATACGTTAGTTAGATAGCTTTTTTAGTTGTATTGTAAAATAGGTTGTTAAAAATTATACTTTCATAATTTCTGCATCCTTAACCGTGTACAATTCGTCTATTTTTTTGATGAATTGATCTGTTAAATCTTGTACATCTGCTTCTGCTGCTTTTTTCTCGTCATCAGAAACTTCTGTTTTTTTAATATCGTTATTAGAATCTCTTCGAATGTTTCGGATACTTACCTTAGCATGCTCTGCTTCTGATTTAGCTGTTTTAGATAATTCCTTACGTCTTTCTTCTGTTAACGCAGGGACATTAATAATAATGCTTTCTCCGTTGTTCATAGGATTAAAACCTAGGTTAGATAATAGAATTCCTTTTTCAATTTCTGGAATCATATTTTTTTCCCAAGGTTGTACGGTAATGGTTTGTGCATCTGTAGTATTTACATTGGCAACTTGACTTAATGGTGTTTGAGAACCATAATAATCTACCATCACACTCCCTAACATAGAAGGACTTGCTTTTCCTGCTCTAATATTTCCAAATTCTTTAATTAAGTGAGCAATGGCAGCATCCATTCCCTCTTTTGTGCTGTCTATAATAAATGTAACTTCTTCGTTCATCTTAATATATTATTTATCTGTAACTATCGTTCCTATATTTTCTCCTTGTATTAGTTTTTGAAGATTTCCTTTGGTATTCATATCAAACACTAAAATAGGTAAACTGTTTTCTTCACTAAGTGTAAATGCAGTAGAGTCCATTACTTTTAACCCTTTGTTTAAAACATCTCGGTAAGAAATGGTATCGAATTTAGTTGCTGTAGCATCTTTCTCTGGATCTGCAGTGTAAATTCCATCTACACGAGTTCCTTTTAAAATGGCATCGGCTTGTATTTCAATAGCTCTTAATACAGAAGCAGTATCTGTTGTAAAGTATGGGTTTCCTGTACCTGCTCCAAAAATAACCACTCTTCCCTTTTCTAAGTGTCTAACGGCTCTTCTTTTAATGAAAGGTTCTGCGATTTCCTCCATTTTAATAGCAGTTAACAATCTTGTTTGTACTCCTACAGCTTCTATAGCACTTTGTAAAGCCATTCCGTTAATACAGGTGGCTAACATTCCCATATAATCTCCTTGAACTCTATCCATTCCTTGTGCAGCACCGGAAACACCTCTAAAAATGTTTCCCCCACCAATAACAATTGCAATTTCTAAGCCTGTATCTACAGCTGTTTTAATTTCTTCTGCATATTCTGCCAATCTTTTAGGGTCAATACCATATTGGTTATCACCCATTAAGGCTTCTCCACTTAATTTTAATAATATTCTTTTGTATTGCATAGTTGTTAGTTAGGTTGTGCAAATATAAAATTTTGAGCTAAAATTAGAGAAACTAAATTGATGTTTTCTAAAAAGAATTACGGAAATAAAAAAACCTTTCATAATAGTATGAAAGGTTTTTTTATAGATATTTCGGAATTTTATTATCCTAAAGATACTCTTGTAAAAGCAGTAACTTCAACATTAGAAGCTGCTACATATTCTGCAACAGTTTTCTTTTCGTCTTTAATAAAGTTCTGATCCAATAAACATTGTTCTTGGTCTAAAGTAGTGTTGTCAGAAATGAATCTTTCCATTTTTCCTGGTAAAATTCTATCCCAGATTTTTTCTGGTTTTCCTTCAGCTGCTAATTCAGCTTTCGCAGCTTCTTCAGCCTTCGCTAAAACTTCTTCTGTTAATTGAGACTTAGAGATAAATTGAGGAACATTTTTTAATGTTTTCCCTAATCTTCCTAATTCAATATTGTCTTTTTCAATAGCAGCAATTCTTGCTTCTGTTTCTGCAGCAACAAATGCAGGATCAAAATCTTTGTAAGATAAAGAAGTAGCTCCCATAGAAGCAACTTGCATAGCGATATCTCTAGATAAAGTATCTGCACCATCAATAGCTTCTGACAAACCAACTAAAGAAGCAATTTTGTTCCCTACGTGAATGTAAGAACCTACAAAAGTAGCTTCAACTCTTGTAAAGTCGTTAATTTGTAATTTCTCACCAACAACTCCTGTTTGTTCTACCAATTTATCAGCAACAGTTAAACCTTCGTACTCAGAAGCTAAAAATTCTTCTTTTGTTTTAAAGTTTAATGCATGCGCTGCTAAGCTTTTTGCTAAAGCAACAAAATCATCGTTTTTACCAACAAAGTCAGTTTCACATCCTAATACGATAGAAACTCCTGCTGTTTTGTCATCGTTTACAACTGAGATAGCAGCACCTTCACTAGACTCACGGTCTGCTCTTTTTGCTGCCATTTTTTGACCTCTTTTACGTAAAACATCAACCGCTTTATCAAAATCTCCTTCAGCTTCGATCAAAGCTTTTTTACAGTCCATCATTCCAGCTCCTGATGATTTTCTTAATTTCATCACGTCAGCTGCCTTAATATCTGCCATAGTATTATTTTTTAAAGTTTTTATAAAAATGAACGGTACAAAAATATAAAAGATTTGTACCGTTGCATGTTAATTTTGTGTGATTATTTAGCTTCTTCTGTAGTCTCTTTTGGAGCTTCAGCAGCAGGAGCTGTTTCTTTACCTGCCTTTCTTTCACTTAATCCTTTAGCAACTGCTTCTGTAGTAAGTGTTAAAATTTTGTCAATAGATTTTGAAGCATCATCGTTAGATGGAATTACGAAGTCTATTGGGCTAGGATCAGAGTTTGTATCTACCATAGCAAATACAGGAATGTTTAATTTCTTAGCCTCTGCAACAGCAATGTGTTCTTTTTTAACATCAATTACAAATAAAGCACCTGGTAAACGAGTCATGTCAGAAATAGAACCTAAGTTCTTTTCTAATTTAGCTCTTTGACGGTCAATTTGTAATTTTTCTCTTTTAGATAATGCATCAAAAGATCCATCAGTCTTCATTCTATCAATCTGAGCCATTTTTTTAACAGCTTTACGGATAGTAACAAAGTTCGTTAACATACCCCCTGGCCATCTTTCTGTGATGTAAGGCATGTTTACAGCTCCAGCTTTTTCTGCAACGATATCTTTTGCTTGTTTTTTTGTTGCAACAAATAAGATTTTTCTTCCTGATGCAGCAATTTTTTCTAAAGCAACAGATGCTTCGTCAATTTTAGCTGAAGTTTTGTATAAATCGATGATGTGAACTCCATTTTTTTCTGTGTAGATGAAAGGAGCCATACTTGGATTCCACTTTCTTGTTAAGTGTCCAAAGTGTACACCAGCTTCTAATAATTCTTGAATATTTGCCATAATATGGTTTATTGTTTAGATGTTATGTTAGCAATAGAAGAGTAGTTCTGTGTAGAAGTCTCTACTATTTTTGCTAAACAATCGATTAATTTTATTAAATAATTGTAAAAGATTAACGCTTTGAGAATTGGAACTTCTTTCTTGCTTTCTTTTGACCAAATTTCTTACGTTCAACCATTCTAGGATCACGAGTTAACAATCCTTCTGGTTTTAACACACTTCTGTTTTCTGCATCAATTTCACATAAAGCTCTAGAGATTGCTAAACGGATAGCTTCAGCTTGTCCAGTAACTCCTCCTCCAAATACATTTACAGTAATGTTAAAAGACTCTAAGTTTTCTGTTAATAATAATGCTTGTTTTACTTTATATTGTAAAGTACCTGTAGTAAAGTAGTTGGTTAACTCTTTACCATTAATTGTAATGTTTCCTTCTCCTTCAGAAACATATACTCTTGCTACGGCAGTTTTACGTCTACCAATTTTGTGAATAGTTTCCATAATTATTTAAGGTCGTTTAAGTTAATAGCTGTTGGTTGTTGAGCTTCTTGAGCATGCTCTGCACCAGCATAAACATATAAGTTTTTGTAAAGAGCACTACCTAATTTGTTTTTAGGTAACATTCCTTTTACTGCTTTTTCGATTAATCTTGTAGGATCTTTTTCGAACATTTCTGTAGCAGATAAACTTCTTTGACCTCCTGGATATCCTGTATGACGGATGTAGGCTTTGTCATCCCACTTTTTTCCAGTTAATTGAATTTTTTCAGCGTTGATAATAACAACGTTGTCTCCACAATCTACGTGAGGAGTAAAACTTGGTTTGTGCTTCCCTCTAATTAGTTTTGCAACTTTAGAAGCTAAACGACCCAATGTTTGTCCGTCCGCATCTACTAAAACCCACTGCTTGTCTACAGTAGCTTTGTTAGCCGATACTGTTTTGTAACTTAATGTGTTCATTTACACTTAGTTTTTGTAATAATTAAACAATAATTCTTCTTGGATTCTCCAAGGGATTGCAAAAGTATAATTATTTATTTAAAAAAAAGAATTGTTTATTGTTTTTATTAAGTGATTATAATTAAAGTTTTTAGCTTTAAAATCAGAGGGTTCAATTAATTTTTTAATTTTATTTTTTCTAAAGAAAATCAAAATGATGAAAAAATTATTTCTAGTTCCGTTTTTTATGATAGGATTTGTTCCATTGAGTCATGCACAATTATTTAAAAAATTAAGGCAAAAGGTAGAAAATGCGGTAGATAAAAAATTAGACGACGTTATTTATGGTAAAGGAAAAAACAATAAAGAAGAAATTGTAATAGAAAAGGAGCAGAGAGAAAGCAAAGAAGAAGCAATTTCTAGTGCTACAAAGGAGTCTGTCATTAAATTTCCAGAGGATGTTGGTACTCAAGAGAAAGAAGTGTTAAGTTTTAAAGACAGACGTTATGTTTTTGATACTAAAATAACGTACAATTTAGTGTCACAAAACGTAACCTTAGAAATGATGAATTACTTAAATTCTAAAAATGGTGATTATTCTGGAAGAACTTCTGCTTTTAAAGTAAAACAGTTAAAAACATTTACCATTGATGATAAAGATTTGATTATTGAATTAACTGAAATAGGTGGTGAGAAAATCAAGAATGTTTATCCTAGAGATGCATCTGAAAACGAAGAAAAAAGTCCTATAGATGTTCAGTTTGATGAAAAATTATTAAAACAGACTGGGAATAAAAAAACAATACTAGGCTATTCTTGTGTAGAATACATTTACGAAACAGATGAGTTAAAATTCACTTCCTGGATTGCTCCAACATTTAAAAATAGACATTTTAAAAATACAATGATTAAGGGATGGCATTTAGAAACCAATGTTTTTATGAAAAAGATAAACTCAAAATACACCATAAAAGCTAAAGAGGTGGATACAAATTATTATAAAACAATAGATACTGCAGCGTATTTATATTAAAAATAAACTGATTATTTACGATTGCGTTTCATAAAAAAACAAAAGCCCACCATTGGCGGGCTTTTGTTTTTAGATGTTTTAGGATTTTATTTGCTGTAGATATTTAACGTAGCATCATCAGGGAATTCATTAGAAACTACTAATAATGTTTTTCCGTTAGGACTGTTAGCGGCATCAATTACTAGCAAACCTTCTGGAGAAGTGTTTTTTAAACGTTGTATAAAAACAGGGTTATGAACATCGGTAATATTGTACACAAATACATCTCCACTTCTTTCTAAACCAACTACAGCAAAGATTTGATCTCCGGAAGTAAAAGTAGTAACAGCTTCTGGCTCTGTTCCTTTGTCATCAGATCTGTTTTCTGGGTAAGAACCAAATATATTAAGTGTTCTTAATGTTAATTCGTTTCCAGAATCGTAAACTTGTTGACCATTGGTGTCCCAAATAGAGAAAGAACGTGCACCGTATCCATAAATTTGATCGATATCTCCATCATTGTCTATATCTCCGTTGGCAATAGTTACTTTTAAACGTCCTAAGTTTTCTGATAATTGTAACTCATCAGCATCTTCGTATGCGGTTTCGTCTAAAGTTAAATCGTCTACACGTTCTTCTTCAGAATACCCATCATAGTTTCTAGCATCTCCTTCGTTTGCAGTAATAATATATCCTATTCCGTTAGTTTCAAAGTAATCAATCGCATCAGGCTGGTAGTAACTTAAAACATTCCATTGTTGTAAGTTTCCGTAAACATTATCTCTATCACTTACGTCAAAATAAAAATCATTGTAATCTTTAGCTCCTAAAGGAAAAATATCAGTAATGGTTTTAGAGGCAATGTCTAACTTAGCCAATCCGTTGTTTTCTTGTAAGGCGATAAATGCGGTTTTAGAATCCGAAGAAACAGTAATATATTCAGGTTCTACATCTGTACTTAAATCGGCACCAGGTCCAAAAACTCTAAATCCTTCTGCTTCCAACGCAGCTTCTTCACTATTAAAAGCATCAAAAGAGATTTGAGAAGCTGTTTTTGTGGCTACCTCTATTAAGGTAATAGATCCTTTTGGGTCAATAGTATATTCATTGTTAGGTTCCCCTTCATTGGCAGCTAAAATGTATTTTCCATCCGGAGTAAAAGTAACCATGTCTGGTAAAGCTCCAGCAGTAATTTCGGCATACGGAGTGGTTAAATCAGAAGTTTCAAAAATAACTACTTTTCCAGGATCTGTTGCAGGGTCAGCTTCTACAGCAATGGCTAAAAAACCGTTTAATGCAGCCACACTGTTTACATTTCCTCCAAAGGTAGTAATATCAATAGGAGTACTTAAGGTAGGGTTTGCGGGGTCTGTAATATCAATTACTTCTACTTCTTGAGCATTGGCATTTGTAGAAAACACAGTATTGGTATTGGTATCAAAAGCAGAAATTTCTGGAACACCATCTCCTAAAGGTAATTTAGAAAGTGTTCTAAATAAAGAAGTACCGTCGGCACCGTCAATTCCGTTTTCTCCTTGTGGACCTTGAGGTCCTTCTAATCCATCAACGGCATCATCTCCACAAGAGATTAGCGTTGTTACACCAAGGCATCCTACTGTTAATAGTTTAAATAGTTTATTCATTATAGTATTTTAAGTTTGTTAAGTGTAAACAAAACAACAGCTAAAAAATCAAGTGAATATTAGGCAAATACTATTTAAAGGTTAAGAAGATAGGTGAATTGTAAACTGTATGTTAATTTTAAAGGATAGGTGTTTATGAACATAAAAAAACCACTTCGATAAAGAAGTGGTTTTATGGTGGTGCCTCCAGGAATCGAACCAGGGACACAAGGATTTTCAGTCCTTTGCTCTACCAACTGAGCTAAGGCACCATGCTGTTTTGTTAGCGGTTGCAAATATAAAAGCTTTTTTAAGTTCTACAAACTTTTTAGAGAAAAAAATGTGCCTATATTTGAAAATAAATTACGCGGGAAATGTATTTGATTATTGATGAAGGGAATACTAGAATTAAATTGGCTGTTTTTGATGAAAAGCAATTAATAGATGTTGTTTTTACGGATGCAGATCGCTTTATAAAAGATTGTAATCAATGGATATTTGAATATGGTATTAGAGCAGCCATACTATCGTCTGTAACAGATCGAACTGTGGCAATGTTTGAGACACTCACAATTTATAAAAAGTATACTTTATCTATAAATACTCCTTTACCTTTTAAAAATGTATACAAAACTCCTGCTACTTTAGGAGTAGATCGTTTGGCATTGGCTACGGCTGCTTATTCATTAGACACCAACAGGAATGTGTTAGTAATAGATGCAGGAACTTGTATAACCTATGATTTTATAAGTACAGAAGGTTATTATATAGGAGGTGCTATTTCTCCAGGAGTGCAAATGCGATTTGATGCGATGTCTCATTTTACAGAAAAGTTACCTCAGATTACTTTTTCGGAACCATCAGTTTCTTTAGTAGGAGATAGTACTTATAATTCTATGTTAAGCGGTGTCATAAATGGTATGGTGTTTGAAATAGAGGGGGTGATACAAGCGTATCAAGAAAAATTTAAAGAAGTCTATGTGATATTCACTGGAGGAGATGCTAATTTCTTGTGTAAGCCATTAAAAAATAGCATATTTGTCAACCCTAATTTTCTGTTAGAAGGATTAAAGGAGGTTCTAATCTACCAATTAAGAAATGAAACAAAGTTTAAAAAATAAATTATTTGCAATTACCACACTTCTGTGTATCAATATACATGCTCAAGAACGACAAGTGTCTTCTTTATTATCTAATTTTGGATTAGGGATTAATTTTTCTGAAGCCACCATTTCAGAAAGAGCACAAGGAGGTTTATCTGTTGTAGGTAATAACAATCAAGAAGCGATAACAATTGCTAATCCTGCTTTGTTAAGTGATTTAAAACTTACTTCTTTGTCATTATCAGCTCAAGTATTAGGAGCTACGGTAGAAACAAGAGATGATGAGTTTGATAGTTCTTCTGTAGCACTTTCTAATATTTCTTTTGGAGTGCCTTTAGGTAAAAAAGGGGGGCTTGCCTTAGGATTAAGAATAGATTCTTCTGTAGGTTTTGAAGTAGACAGTAGTGAATTCTATAATTTCGGAAATGGTACTGTAAATCATGCTTACTTAGGTTTTGGGTACAAAGTTTACAAAGGACTTTCTGTAGGATTACAATTAAATCAATATTTTGGTAAAACAGAAAAGAGGAGGGCAGACCAAGGGGTGCAACAAGCATTAGTTCGAGACTTTGATTATAATACAGAAGGGACAGCCACTAAAATAGGACTCGAGTACAAATATAATTTTTACAAAACGTATGAAGTTCATTTAGGTGCTTATGGTGTTTTAGCGTACGATGTACGTGCTGATGGTACTTTTACTAGATTTTTAGGAATTGAAGGAATTGAGAACACGTTTTCTCCAATAGTAGGTACCACGGTAACTCAAGATGTATCTGGAACAGAAAAAAATCCATTTAGGTCTGTAATAGGAGCTGGTTTAGGAGATAAAGATGGTCATTGGTTTTTAGGAGTTTCTTACGAAAACCAAGATGCGTTAGAATATACAGGAGATGTTTTTAACCAAACATTACAGTCATCATCTACTAGTGTTGACAATGTTTCGTTTGGATTTGGAACTAGAACTAAGGTTAGTTTAGGAGGCTATATTATTCCTAAAAAGAATGCTTTAAAAAATTATTTAAATAAAATTCATTACAGAGCAGGACTTAAGTATGAGAAAACAGGTTTAATATTAAATAATAATAGTGTTAAAGATCTTGGCATGTCTTTTGGTTTAGGTTTGCCTGTAGGTAGAAATGTGTCTTACGTTAATGTGTCTGTAGAGCTAGGAAGGTTAGGAGAATTTTCTGAAAATCAATACGAAGAAAAATATCTTAATATAGGATTGAATTTTTCACTTGCAGACTGGTGGTTCAAAAAAAGAGTAATAGACTAAATATAATAATCAAACAATGAAAACAAAATTAATTACATTATTTACTACTGTATTTTCAGTTTTTATGGTAATGGGGCAAGCTTCTAAACAAGAAGCATCTTTGCATTACAACATGTTAAAAACAGATATTAAAACTAAAAATTACGATTCTGCTATTAAAAATTTAGAATGGTGTTTAAATAATAGTCCTAACTTATCTGCTAACATATATAGATATGGAGGAGATTTGGTGAAAAGAATCTTAAAAAAAGGGACTCCAGAACAAAAACAAAGTATTGTAGCTACTGGAAATAAAATGTTTAAAAAACGTTTTGAATTTTATCCGAATGAAAATCCTGCAAAAGCGCACAACGATTATGCTAAGTTTTTACAAGATACAGGTGGAGACAAGCAAGAAGTTTACAGTCACTACGAACAAGCATTTAAAATAGACCCTACAAAACTAGGAGTAGGTTCTATTATTTATTTCTTTAATGAGGTAGTAGAAAGAAATAAAGATAACAACTTACAATTAGTGTTTAATACCTACGATGTAACTGTTGAGGCAATGAACAAAAAAGTAGAAGGATACTTAAAAGTAGTTCAGGAGTTACAAGCTAAAGAAGATGCTGGACAAGAGTTAATTTCATCAGAAAAAAGAAAATTAAAAGGAAGCAGACAAAACTCTAAAGCTTTAGGTCAAGTAGAAGGTCTTTTAGATAAGCGATTAGAAGAAATTTCTACCTGTGATTATTTAGTGCCTTTATACAATGAGCAATTTGAAGCACATAAAACAGAAAAACAATGGTTAACAAGAGCAATTAATCGTATGTTTAAGAAAGATTGTACAAAAGATCCTTTATACGCTAAATTGGTAGGGATGTATCAAGAAGTAGATCCTTCTCCAGAAGCTTCTGTATTGTATGCAGGTATTTTAATGGATAAGGGAGAAACTGTAAAAGCAATTTCATTCTTTGAAAAGGCCATTGAACAAGAAACAGATCCTGTTAAAAAAGCAAAAAACTTATATAAAGTAGCTACTATCTTTAAAAAGAGAGGTCAAAAGGCCAAAGCGGTTTCTTATGCTAAAAAAGCCATTGCTGTAAAGCCTAACTTAGGAAGAGCATATACGTTAATAGCTACTGCCTATGCTGGAGCAGCTAATAGTTGTGGTAAAGGAGAGTTTGAAAAACGTATGACCTATGTGGTTGCAGAGAAATACGCGTTAAAAGGTTCTAGAGTAGATCCAAGTATTGAGGTGTATGCATCAAGATTAGCAAAGTCTTACAAAGCAAACCAACCTAGTAAAAAATTAATATTTAATAACGATTCTGGAGTAAAATCTGGAGATAGTTATACTGTAGGATGTTGGATTAACGAAACTGTTAGAGTTCCATAATTAATAGTAATAACCCATAAAAAAAGCCCAAAACAATTTAATTGTTTTGGGCTTTTTTTATGGAGGAGTAAAAAACGTTAATTTTTCTTCATATCAATTAAAATAGAAAAGGTTTTATTAATGTCTTCTTCCTTTACCACAATTGTAATTTCGTGTGTAGTAGATATAATTTCTTGTACAGGAATGTCTGCCCAAGCCAATTGTTTTAAGATAAAATAATAAATTCCAGATTGCTCAGAATTAGATTTTGGTAACTTAATAGTAATAGAAGCCAGTTCTTTTGCAGAAGAAAGTAACAATTCTGTTTTAAAAATATCTTCTATTTTATTGTGTAGTTTTTTACTGGTAATAATATTGGTCTCAAAAATACCTTGAGAAATCGTAAAAAAGTAATCTTTGTCCTCTCCAAATTCTCTAATCAAATCAGAGATACGCTTAATTAGTGTAGGTGTATTTTTGTAAGTAAAATTACCTAGGTCAGAACGAACAATAAAATCTCCTAACGTTAAGGTAATTTTTTTGATGTTTTTTCTGATTTTTAAAATACTAGAAGGAGACAGTCTGTTGATTGCCATCATAATTGCTCCCGATTTTACCTCTTTGTTTAAATCGTTTTCAACATCAGGCTGTATTACCCTTGCTAACGAAGAAACATTGATTAATTTATCGTTTAATGCCTCCTCTAAAAAGGGGGTTTTTCTAATGATTCCTTCTACGGATTCTTGTATGGTTTTCATACGTGTTCAAATTTTAACAATTCGTATTAAGATGTAAAGATATTATTATTTTTTTGTTCAGATAACACATTTATCAAACCTTTGCATTCTTAATGTTTAAAGACGTGTTTTTAACATTAAAATTACAACTAGAACTAGAATTAAGATTTATGAAAGTATTAAAATTTGGAGGAACTTCTGTAGGGAGCCCAAAGAGTATTAAAGAAGTTGCTAATATTGTAAGAAATATTAAAGGCAAAAAAACGGTGGTATTGTCTGCAATGTCAGGTACAACAAATGCGTTGCACAAAGTAGCAGAATATATTACTGGGGAACAAGAAAAAGAAGCAAACGAGTTTATTGATGAGTTGATCGGTAAGTATGTGGAGGTTGTTAACGAATTGTTGGCAGATGAAGCACATCAAAAAGAAGCAATTGCTTTAATTTCTGATAGATTTGAGTTTCTAAGAGGACATATTGGGACGGACTTAGAAGCTGCTCAAATAGAAAAAAACATTGTGGCTCAAGGAGAGATTTTATCTACCAACTTATTTAATTTTCATTTAAAAGAAGTAGGAACAAAGGCTACTTTAGTTTCTGCTTTTGATTTTATGGAAATTGATGAAGCTAACGAACCTGTAATTCCTAAAATTACAGAAGCTTACGGAGAAATTATTAAGAATCATCCCGATACTGAAATATTTGTAACACAAGGATACATTTGTAACAGCCACAAAGGAGCTATAGACAATTTAAAAAGAGGTGGGTCTGACTATTCCGCTTCTTTAATTGGAGCTGCTATTGTTGCAGAAGAAATTCAAATTTGGACCGATATTGATGGAATGCACAACAACGATCCTCGTTTTGTAGATAGCACTTTCTCTTTAAAAGAAATTTCGTTTGATGAAGCGGCTGAGTTGGCTTATTTTGGAGCAAAAATATTACACCCGCAATCGGTAATTCCTGCAAGAAAAGCAAACGTACCTGTTTTGTTAAAAAACACGTTTGAACCCGATGCTCCAGGAACCATTATTAAAAATTGTGAAGTTCCTAATGGAGTAAGAGCCATTGCTGCCAAAGACGGTATTACGGCTATTAAAATTAAGTCGTTTAGAATGTTAATGGCTTATGGATTTTTAAAAGGGGTTTTTGAAGTATTTGAAAAATACAAAACTTCTATTGATATGATTACCACTTCTGAAGTAGCTGTTTCTATTACCATAGATGATACAACACATTTAGATGAAATTGTAGCGGAATTACAAGAAATAGGCTCTGTAGAGGTAGATACTGATTTAAGTATTGTGTGCTTGGCTGGAGATTTTTCAGAACAAAGAACAGGAGCAGGAACTGCTATTTTTAGTAGTTTGTCTAACATACCTATTAGAATGGTATCTTACGGAGGGTCTAACTACAATGTTTCTTTGGTAATTAGTACCCAACATAAAAAAGAAGCTTTAGTGGCTCTAAATAAAGGTGTATTTAAATAATTAAGATAAAATTTGTGTGAGGAAAGCAAAAAAACTTTATTTTTGCCACAAAGAAACTCACGAACAAAAGATTAACATAAAATGGATATTTCTCAATTCTCAGGATTTTTAGCTTTCTTATTTGTATTTACTGCAGGTTTTTGGTTGTTAATATTTTTATTAACATTTGTAGTTCCTTATTGGATTACAGGTACGGTAATAGAAAATATTAAATTAAAAATGCAGGCTAAAAAGCAGAAATAATAAAATTTTCGATATATAAAATCCCATCATAATTACTATGATGGGATTTTTTTATGCTAATTGATTGTACAGTACTACAGTACATCTGCTTTTTTGTTAAATCGTTTATTAATTTAAAGAACTAAACAATGAAACGATTCAACTTTTATTTAACAACATCCAGATCCAGGAGCACAGCTGTTTTGAATGGTTGCCATGTTTACTTTAGGCTTTTTTTCAGGGATACCACAAGCATCTTCTGCTAAACAAGCGGTAAGTGTACTGGTAAGTACAAAACGATTGTTGTTAAACTCAATACCATATTTACCGATCGTCTGTCCTTGATATTCCACTTCAATGGCTAAATTAGTATTGATAGCTAGTTTTTCTTGAGACAATTCAATAATATGTAACAATTTTTCAGGATGTAATCTATGGTTGTAATCATCGGCTTGCCATAACTGAAAATTAACAACTTCTTCTTTTCTTTCCACACCTCCGCAGTCAATAAAATGCTTGGTTATTTTTCCTACTTCTGTAACATGAAAATGTTCGGGCACTAATTCTCCGTTAGGAAGTTCAAAACTTAAGGAGTTTAATTTAATTAATTGGTTTTTAAATTCTAATAAATTCATAGGTAATTATTTAAGGATTTCAAATTCAATATCTACATCAACTTCTGGCCATTCGGTATTTCCGTCGAGTTTTACGTTGGCAATTTTATCAATTACATGAAAACCTTTGGTTACTTGTCCAAAAACAGTATGTTCGTTGTTTAAATGAGAGCAATCTACACTGGTTTGCATAATAAAAAACTCAAACGGGCTTGATTTTTTACCAGGATTATTTACCCACCTTCTGGTAGCAGACAAAGCTCCACGTTTGTGAATAACCCCTTTTCTAAATTCAGGAGGTAATTTGTAATTGTTTAGTTGTATTCTATAGGTGTCTACAATGGGCTTTTCGGACCAGCCCCCTTGTATAATAAAATCTTTTACAATTCTATGAAAACAGGTTTTGTTATAGTATCCATTTTTAATTAAATAGATAAAACTAGCTCTGTGTAATGGAGTTTCTTTATATAGTGTAATATGAATGTTTCCTAATCGAGTTTTAAGTAATAGTTTTGTTTCCGGATTTTTTCTTCCATACTCTAAAAAAAAGCTTCGAACGTTTTTATGATTAATTACGTCTTTTACAATCAGCTTCTTTTTGGGTAGGGTAGCCAATAAAGAATCTTTAATTTCTTGCAAGGTTTTTTTAGGAACACGCACTGCTTGTTTTTTAACAATAGGTTTGTTTACAGGCTTTGTTTCTTTTTTAGTAGGGGTAGTGCAGTTTGTGCATAAAAATGCAATAACCAACAGGTAATAAATAATGCGATATTTATTGAATAATACCTGCATACAAACTTTTTACAATACCATCTGCCAAACCAATTTTAGGCACGTATATTTTTTTTGATTCGGACCATTTCATAGCAGATAAGTATATTTTAGTCGCAGGGATAATAACATCCGCTCTATCTTCATTTAAATTCAGTTCAGAAATACGTTCGGTATAACTCATGGTTTTTAAATATTTATAATTTGCTTTCATATAAATATAAGACAATGGAGACCCATCTGTTCTACCAGACATTTTGTAGATTTTATTAATGTTACCACCGGAACCAATTAGCGAGATATTTTTAATGTCCTGCGTATGTTCTTTTACCCATTCTTTCATATCTTCCCATTCCGATTTTAACAAATCTTTTTGGTTTAACATTCTAACCGTTCCCATTTTAAAGGATTTAGATTCGCTAATTTTCCCTTTTTTATAAATGGTCATTTCTGTACTACCTCCACCTACGTCTACATATAAATAAGATTTACTACTATCTAGTAGTTCACTTAAATCTGTAGCTGCAATAATTTTGGCTTCTACTTTACCATCAATAATATCAATTTTAACTCCTGTTTTTTTAAGAATGGTTTTAATTAATTCTTTTCCGTTTGCAGCATCTCTCATGGCCGATGTTGCACAGGCTTTGTAGGTTTTTACACCATGCACGCTCATTAACAACTGAAAAGCATTCATGGCATCGGTTAATCTATCAATATTTTTGTTAGAAATTTCACCTTTTACAAAGGTGTCTTCTCCTAAACGAATAGGAACACGTACCAATGCAGATTTTTTAAATTTAACGTTCTTATCCTCTTTTTCAATCACATCCATAATTAAAAGTCTAACCGCGTTAGAACCTATATCTATAGCTGCATACTTGTTAATTTTAATCAAAATAGTAAATCGTTTTTATAAATTTAATAAATATTATTTGTGGTGTTTTGGAAACTCTTGTAAAATTGTTTTACCAGATTTAATGTTTTTCCAGTGTTCTGTGTCAAACTGAATTCCAATTACTCCACAGGTAGGAACGTGGGGAATGGGTTTGTTTCCAAAAGAATTTACAAAGGTATTAATTCCGTGGTCGTGACTAAACACAATGGCAGAGTCGTAAGCATCATCTAATGCTTTGATAGTTTTTACCAAATACCCATCACTAAAACTATACAAAGATTTGTTAATTTTCAAATTTGCCATAGGAAAACCTAGTACATTGCAAAAAATAATTCCTGTATGTAGAGCTCTATTTGCACAGCTAGCAATAAATGTATCAGGTTTAGCGATATTATCTTTTAACGCATTGGCTATTAAATAGGCATCTTTAATTCCTCGTTTTTTTAAAGGCCTATCGATATCTTCAATTCCTTTATATTCCCAAGAAGATTTAGCATGTCTTACGATGTATATTGTTTTCATGATCTGTTTAAAATGTGTTATGGGGCTAATCTTTCAATTTTCCAGTCAAAATTATTTAATAGTGTATATCGTATTCTGTCGTGCATTCGGTTGGGTCTTCCTTGCCAAAACTCTATAGAAATAGGTTTGATAAGATAGCCTCCCCAATGTTTAGGTCTTGTAATTTCTTTGTCTTTAAACTCAGTCGTAATGTTAAGTAATTCTTGTTCTAATTGTTCTTTAGAATTTACAACTTCACTTTGGTTAGATGCCCAAGCTCCTAATTTGCTTCCATCAGGTCTGCTGTTAAAATAAGTGTCAGATGTAGTACTGGCTATTTTTTCTGCATTCCCTTTTACAATTACCTGTCTCTCTTGCTGTTCCCAAAAAAAAGAAGCACAAACATTAGAATTGTTGGCAATGGCTTTTCCTTTTTCGCTATTGTAGTTGGTATAGAATACAAAACCATCGGCAGTGAGTCTTTTTAAAAGGACAATTCTGTTTTTAGGATAACCATCGATTCCAATACTTGAAATATTCATGGCATTGGTTTCTGTATTGGTTTCACTTTCTTCAGCTTGCTGAAACCATTCTTTAAAAAGCTCCATAGGAGAGTTAGGAACGTCTTTCTCTAACAATTCTGCTTTTTGATAGGTTTTTCTATAGTTGCTTAAATCTTTATTCATTGTTGTTTTTAATGATATAAAGTCCTAGATATGTGAACATTCCATTAAGTATTAAAAGTTCGTATCCAAACTTAAAACCACCGAATAGAATTGGACTGTATTTGTTTATAAAATAACTAAAAATAATAGCAAGAATAGCTATAAATAACACCCATTTGTCTTTAATTTTATGTTGGGTAAAAATTCCAAAAGCAAACAAACCTAGTAGTGGTCCGTAGGTAAAAGAGGCTACTTTTAATAAGCTGCTAATTACATTGTTGTTTAATATATGTTTAAAAGAGATAATTACTAAAACTAAAACAATAGACATGTAAATATGAGTTTGCTTTCTTATTTTTTCTTGAGCTTTTTGATCTTTACTTTCAAGATTTAAAAAATCAATACAAAAAGAAGTGGTTAGGGAAGTAAGTGCACTATCTGCACTAGAATACGCGGCTGCAATAAGGCCTAAAACAAATAAAATGCTGGAAGCAATTCCTAAATTTCCATGTAAGGCTACTTCTGGAAACAGTAAATCAGTTTTGGTTTTGCCATCTACTACAGGAATTTGAATGTTGTTTTTTTGTGCATAGGTAAAAAGTAAAGCTCCAAGTACTAAGAATAAAAAATTGATTATAATTAAAGAGGGAGCAAGAGATAGCATGTTCCATTGGGCTTCTTTAGTGTTTTTACAGGCTAAATTTTTCTGCATCATGTCTTGGTCTAAGCCTGTCATAGCAATGGCTATAAAAGCACCTCCTAATACTGATTTTAACCAGTATTTAGTGTCTAAAACGTTGTCTGTATAAAATACTTTACTGTATTGTTGGTATTCTTTAGATTGTATAAACTGAAGTATAGTAGTGTCTAAATTATTACATAATGTAATTCCAATAACTACCAAGGCTAGCAACATAAAAAAAGTTTGTAATGTATCTGTCCAAATAATGGTCTTAATACCTCCTTTAAATGTGTAAATCCAAATTAATAATACAGAAAAGAGTACCGTAAACTCAAACCGAATATGCCAAGTATCAAAAATAAAGTATTGAAGTACAGTAGCTACCAAATACAACCTAAAAGAAGCACCTAAAATTCTAGAGATTAAAAAAGAAGCTGCTCCTACTTTGTGGCTGTTTTTACCAAAACGCTGTTCTAAATATCCATAGATGGAGGTAATGTTGTATTTGTAATAAATAGGCAATAATACATAAGCAATGGTTACATAACCTAAAAAATAACCAAAGACTACTTGCATGTAACTAAATTGGCTTGTAGCTACCCAACCAGGCACAGAAATAAAAGTAACGCCAGATAGCGAAGCCCCAATCATTCCAAAAGCAACCACGTACCAAGGAGCTTTTTTATTGGCTTTAAAAAAGCTATCGTTGTTATTATCTTTTCCTGTAAAAATAGCTATTAAGTATAATGCAACAAAATAAATTCCTATGATGAGTGCAATAGTTGTAGGTGTCATTAAGTGTATTTAAGTTGACTACAAATTAAATATTTTTTTTAATCTAATACGGTATATCACTACATTTGTGCTCTATGGATTTTTCATCAAAACTTTTAGAGAGTGCTGTAAACGAAGTTTCTCAATTGCCAGGAATTGGTAAAAGAACAGCTTTACGTTTGGTATTGCATTTACTAAAACAGCCTAAAGAACAAACGGGGTATTTAACAAGAGCTTTAGATAATTTGGTAAACGATATTAAATTGTGTAAAAAATGTCATAACATTTCTGATGTTGAACTGTGTGAAATTTGTGCAAGTGTTAAAAGAGATGAAACCACTGTTTGTGTGGTAGAAGATGTACGAGATGTGATGGCTATTGAAAATACAGCTCAATTTCAAGGAGTGTATCATGTGCTAGGAGGTAAAATATCACCTATGGAAGGAGTAGGGCCTAATCATTTAAAAATAGAAAGCTTAATTACCAAAGTAAAAGAAGGAGTTGTTAAAGAATTGGTATTTGCATTAAGTTCTACCATGGAAGGAGATACTACCAATTTTTATATTTACAAACAAGTAAAAGATTTAGATGTTAAAATATCTGCAATTGCGAGAGGTATTTCTGTAGGTGATGAGTTGGAGTATGCAGATGAGGTTACTTTAGGAAGGAGTATTTTAAATAGAGTTCCGTTTGAAACGAGTTTAAGACAGTAATAAACTAAAAAACCTTATGAAATTTCATAAGGTTTTTTAGTTTTATCCAGAAAAGGAAAATGATTTAAACTTCAGTTCCTTTTTTAATAATTTCAAAATGTTCTTTTAAAGCTGCTTTGTCTCCAGAAGCAATAATTTTTTTATCGAATAAAGAACTACCCATACCACAACCTACAACTCCAATGTTAAAAAAGTCATTAATGTTATTTTTATCAACTCCACCTGTAGGTAGTAATTTAATGGTATTTAAAGGTCCTAAAACATCTTTAATGTATTTAACTCCTAATTGTGTTGCTGGAAATACTTTAACGGCATTGGCTCCTAAAGACCAGGCTTTGTAAATTTCTGTAGGTGTGTAAGCTCCTGGAAATACAGGAATGTTGTTTTTTACACAATGTTTAATTACTTCTTCATCAATAACAGGAGTTACAATAAATTGAGATCCAGCATCTAAAGCTCTTTTTAAATCATCCATATTACAAACAGTACCTGCTCCTACATTTAATTCAGGATACTCTTTTAATAAAGTTGCAATGGATGTTTCTGCACCTTCTGAATTCATGGTGATTTCTACGGTGTAAAAACCACTTTCAATATAAGTGGGGATAATTTCTCTAATTTGTTCCATAGAGAATCCTCTCATAATACCTACAACGGGAGTTTGATTGTATTTTTCCCAAGAAAAGTTAGACATATGTTTCTAATGTTTTTTTATGACCTATTAATAAAGCTTTGTCAATTTTATCAGCATCAAAAGAGATTACTGTAGCATTAATTTGGCTTAAGGCCAGGTTGTATAATGTGTACAATATACCTGTAGTGGCAATATATACTTGTTGATTGCTGTTTTTTAAATAAGACAATTCTCCACCGATTAACAAACCAGATAAAAAGTAAAAGTTTTCTTGATTTGTTTTATTACTTAATAAATCGTTTGCTCTAATAGAAAATAAAGATGCGATGTGTTGATTGTTTAAGCCTTTGTTTACTCCTTCTAAAAAAGAGCTTTCAAAATTAGTGTTCCAATCTGCTTTTTCTAAAGAGTTGGCAAGAATGGTGTTTTTGCTTACAACGTCAAACAGCTCACCCGTCATATGTGTAGTAAATGATGTAAATACACTATTTTTAAACGCTACATGTTTGCTATGTGTACCAGGTAATAATAAAACTCCTTCTTTATTCGTTGGAATTTCTTTAGACAATCCAATGGCTTGAATTTCTTCACCACGCATGACATCTGCAGTAGTTTTTGCTCCAGAAATTAGTACAATGGTTACACCATCTTCTGAAATTTCTTTGCTTAATAAATTATCTCCTGTAAAGTTAATAGGCATATCTACATAGGGTAGTTCTACCATACCAATACTAGAAGTAGCCATTCCAGAAGCAACAATTTTAGGCATTGCTCCTGATATGGGTAATTCCTTAATTTGTGTTTTTAAATAGGCTACAAAGTAACTGGTTTGACTTTGAGTTGTGTTGCTTTCTTTATATGCTGCATACAGTTTTTTTACCCCTGTGCTACTGGTGTGTTCTGCAATTACGTTAAGCGTTTCTGCATCAACCAATCTAAGTCTAAAATTAGAAGTTCCCCAATCGCAACTTATAAATTGTTTTAAATGATTCATTTAATTATAAAGATTTGGTAATTCTTCTTTTAGATAAATAGTCATCTAAAGCATAAGAAGAACAATCCATACTAACCCCTGCGTTTTTAACCCCTACGTGTGGTAAATAAATATCGTACTTAACACCGTTTACTTGAATTTCTCCAAAGTCTAAATTTTCGGAAAAGAATTGAATGGTTTCATCACTTTTAGAGAACACAAAAGAAGACAAACCAGCATCTACATTGTTTGCTAATTTTAGGACTTCTTGTTCATCGTTATAAGGAACAACAATGGCAACAGGCCCAAAAATTTCTTCTTCCATAATGTCTGCATATTCTTTGTCAAACTTTACAATGGTAGGTTCGTAATAGTATCCTGGCCCTTCAATTTCGTTTCCTCCAGTAATTAATTTACCTCCTTGTTTAATGGCTTCTTTTACAATTCTATCTACTTTTAATACAGATTGTCTGTTGGTTAAAGGACCCATATCAGGTTTGTTATCTTTTCCAAAACCTACTTTGGCATTTTCAAACTTTTCTTTAACCCCAGCAATAAACTGATCAATAATGTTTTCGTGAACAAAATACCTGTTTGGAGCTACACAAATTTGACCTGAGTTGCTTGTTTTTAAAATAGCACCAATATTTACTGCCAATTCTAAATCCGCATCTTCTGCAACAATAAATGGAGCGTTTCCACCACATTCCATGCTGTATCTTTTAATAGAAGTTTTACTACTTTGTTCTATTAGTTTTTGAGCAGTTCCTGCAGAACCAATCATGGTAATTAATTGTGGAATAGTGCTTTCACATAAAGGAATCCCAACATTTTCTAAATCACCACAAAGTACAGTAATTACTCCTTTTGGAAAGTTAATTTCTTTGGCTAATTCTCCAATAATATATGCAGAAATAGGAGAGAATTCCGATGGTTTTAATACAATACTACATCCTGCAGCTAGTGCTGGGCCAATTTTGTATCCTAAATTTAGTAAAGGAAAGTTGTAGGCTAAAAATGCAACAGCAACTCCTAGGGGTTTAGATACAATATGGTGTGTGTGTGTTCCTTCTTTATCTTTAATTTCTTCTGTACTTCTTGTTTTTATTTCATTTGCATAAAAATCTAAAGAACGTACTAATAAATCGATATCTTCTTGAGAAGCTTCCCAAGTTTTACCCATTTCGTGTGTAATAGCTTCTTTTAGCAAGTCGCTATTTTCAATAATTTTAAGTTTTAATTTTTCAATCCACGCATTACGTTCGTCAATAGGTAATTTAGACCAGTACTTAAAACCTTCTTCTGCTGTTTCTAAAGCTTTTAAAGTATCTTCTTTACTAGCCCATGCAATAGAACCTACTGCTTTTTCTGTTGCTGGAGAAATTACATCAAATGTTTTTCCATTGGATGCTGGAACCAATTCTCCGTTAATGTATAAATTTTTATGTCCAAATAATAAATTGCTCATGAGAATTAATATTTATAAAATGTGAGATTTGGTTTGATCGAAAGAGTATTTTAAGAGTGCTTCTTCGTCAATATCAACACCCAAACCAGGAGTTGTAGGTACGGTTAAAACACCATCTTTAATAACAATATTGTGTTTAACAACTTCATCTCTTAAAGGGTTTTCTGTTCTGTCTAATTCCATTACAGGTTTGTCAGAATACATTCTACCTGGGTTTTTATCTAAGTTTGCTACCAAATGTACTGCAGCACTAATAGCAATCCAAGTTCCCCATGTATGAGGTACTAAGTCTTTAGAATACGTTTGTGCTAAAGAGGTAATACGTTTTACTTCTGTTAAACCACCTGTAGCACAAATATCGGGTTGTGCAATGTCTACAGAGTCGTTGTCAAATAAACGTTTAAATCCATGTTTTAAGTATTCACATTCTCCACCTGCAATAGGAATAGAGGTTCTTAAACGCAGTCTTCTATATCCATCGTAATCTTCTGGAGATACAGGCTCTTCAAACCAAGAAATGTTATATTTCTCTACTTTTAATGCCAATTCTAAAGCTTCTTTGTAAGAATATGCGTGGTTTGCATCAATCATTAATTTAATATCATCACCAATAGCTTCTCTTACCGCTTTTACGTATTGTAAGTCTTGTTCAATTCCTAAACCAACTTTCATTTTAATCGCTCTAAACCCTTCTTTTTTGTATCCAAGAGCTTCATCTACCAGTTTTTTTTCTAAATCATCTACTCTTTCAAAATACAATCCAGTAGCATAAGGGTGTATTTCAGGATTTTTAACACCTCCTAATAATACAGAAACAGGTTGATTTAAAATTTTACCTTTTAAATCCCAAAGAGCCACATCAATAGCACTTACGGCAGCTTGAAAAACTCCGCTTCTACCATAATCCAAAGAACGTAAATACATTTCTTGCCAAATAGTTTCGTGTTCAAGTGCGTTTTTTCCGATTAAAAAAGGTGTAAAGAATTCAATTCCTGCTTTAATTAATCCAGCAGGTCCATATCCTTCACCCCAACCATAAGTACCATCTTCTAATGTGATTTTTACAATACAAATTTTTCTAGTATCGTATTGCCATTGAGAAAAGTAAAAAGGTTCGTCTAATTTACTTGTAAGTACGTACGGTGTTATTTCTTTAATAACCATTATCTATGATTTTTAATTTAGTTCTATATTTAGGACGTGTTAATTATTTGTCCTTTCAATTTTAATTTTTTATAAGGTATTAGAGTATGCTAATACACAAATAGCAATAACAATAACTCCAATTCCAGATAATAAAATTTTAAATGGTTTTGGAACATTGGTCCATTCTCCAGATCGGTAAGCCCAAATATTACTAATAATTAAACCACCACCCATTAAGATAGGCCATCCTACAACATCTCCCATAGCTCCCATAAGAGCGTTACCTTGTCCGTATACTCCTAAAGCTCCAAACCAAAATACAGCCGCTAAAATAGACCATGTGTAAGCTTTTTTAGCACCTGCAACAGTAAAAGAACTCCAGGTGTTGTTTTTAGTTAATAAAAATAAAGCATATCCTCCGTTAATAATAAAACCACCCCAAAGTACTACAACCCATACAGCCAAACTACTGTTACGAGTTAATGCTCCTGCATTTTCTGCAATTCCAGCAATAGATCTTCCTTCGGAAAAACCAATACTTAAAGCAGCAGATAGTAAACCACTTAAAATAGCAATAATTAAACCGGTTTTTAAATTTACTTTGGTGTTAGAACCTTCTTCATTAGTTGCTTTTTGTAACTTATCTTTTTCGATACCTGCATAAGCAGTAATACCTACTCCTACGACTAACAATACAACTCCTGTTAAAACGGTAGGTAATGTTTCCATATTAGGGTTTTCCATAATAAAGAAAGGAATTAAACTTCCTGCTGCTGCACATAAACCTAATACAATACCATAGGTTAAAGACATACCAATATAAGGAACACTTTTACCAAAAAGAATACCTCCAACGCCCCACATAGCACCAAACAACATGGCCAATAATTTTACTTTTAACGGAGCTTGAGCAATAACACCAAACAAATCGGGTACCACAATGGCTGCCCAAACGGTTGGAATAATAATCATGGCAAAAATAGAATGAACAAGCCACCAAGCTTCCCATTTTAAAGGATTCATATATTTCATTCCTAAACCAAAACTTCCTTGAAAAAAACTAGCAATAATAATTAATACAATTGCAAATACATTAGTGTCCATAAATTTTAATATTGATTTTAAAGTTATTTTTTTAGTCTAAAAATACCCTATAAAAAACGTGTGCCAAATATCTTATTTTTTTTTTAGAATCTAGTATTATATTGACGCTATAATATAAAAACAGTTTTTTATTGATGTAATTAAACATTGTTAATAGTAAACAAATTTCGGTAATAATAATCTAAAAAATTAACAATTTTATACCAAAATAAGTGTTATTTTGATGTTTTGGTATTTTTAATAGTATTTTTTTGATATAAATTATTAGTTTTAGTCTTTAGAATAGAAATATAATTACAGATACTTGAAAATTTTACAAAAAAAGATAGCCCCTTCTAATAAAAGTTTTTCGGTATACAAGAATGATAAACCTTACCTAGATGAGTCTTGGCATTTGCACCAGGAGTTAGAGTTGATTTATATTATTGAAGGAAAAGGAACCTGCTATATAGGTGATAATATTCATAGTTTTAATTCTGGAGAATTGGCTTTGATAGGAGCTAACATGCCGCATTTATGGAGGAATTCTGAAGAATATTACAAAGACAATTCGCTTAAAGCGGAGGTAATTGTAGTACATTTTAATGAAGATTTTTTAGGGAAAGAATTTTTTGAAAAAAATGAAATGATTTTGATTAAAAAATTATTAACGAAATCTAGTAATGGGGTTGCCTTTTTAGATCAGAATGTTAAAAAACATGTAGCTGAAAAATTAAGTAGTTTAATTCATCTTACAGGGTTTAAAAGTATTCAGTGTTTGTTAGATGTTTTAGATGTGTTATCATCTACCAAGAATGTTAAAGAATTTGCAAGTAACGGATATACAGAAAAAGTATATGTAAAAGATTCTCAACGATTAGAAAAAGTGTACCAATATGTATTAGCGAATCTAAACAGGGAAATAAATTTGGCAGAGGTGGCAGAAATTGCACATTTGGGAGTTTCTCCTTTTTGTCGATTTTTTAAAAAGAGAATGCATAAAACATTTTCTCAGTTTTTAAACGAGGTAAGAGTAGGGCATGCCTGTAAATTGTTAATAGAAAATAAATTGTCTATTTCAGAGGTAACCTATAGTTGTGGGTACAACTCTCAAACCAACTTTAATAGACAGTTCAAAAAAATTAAAGGAATAAATCCTAAAGCGTTTCAAAAAATGTATTTAGATGATTAATATTGCATTTATAAAATTAAATCGTAGTAAATAATGAGTATTCAAAAGAATGTTTTGTGGTTGTTCACTTTTTTTATAACAACCATTGCATTTGCACAGCAGAATGATTGGGAGAACGAATTGATGTTTGAACAAAATAAATTAAGAACAAGAGTTCCTAGTTATTCTTATAAAACACATCAAGATGCTTTAAAAGGAGATAGAAATGTGTCTAGAATGCTTTCTTTAAACGGAACTTGGAAGTTTAACTTTGTTTCGAAAACAGCAGATAGACCTTTTGATTTTATGAAATCTGATTTTAAAGGAAATACAAAAGATTGGAAAGGTATAGAGGTGCCTTCTAACTGGGAGTTAAAAGGGTATGGAGTTCCTATTTATACGAATATAACGTACCCGTTTACTCCTAAAAAAACATTGGAGTCTAAATTTGATTGGAAAGGACCTCAACCACCTTTACCTCCAACCATTCCTATAGATAATCCTGTTGGGAGTTATTACAGAGATTTTAAAGTTCCTGCGGATTGGAACGGAAATTCCATTATTATTCATTTTGGAGGGGTAAGATCTGCTTTTTATCTATGGGTAAATGGAAAAAAAGTAGGATATAGTCAAGACAGTAAGTTGGCAGCAGAGTTTGATATTACTGATTTTGTAAAACCCGGACAAAACAATAGGCTAGCAGTACAAGTTTTTAGATGGAGTGATGGAAGTTATGTAGAAGATCAAGATATGTGGAGATTAAGCGGTATTCACAGAGAGGTATTGCTGTTATCTAGACCTAAAATTGCGTTAGAAGATTTTTATGTAAAAACAAAGTTTGATGCCGATTTAAAGAACGCCAAATTAGAAATTAGGCCTAGAGTTTGGGTAAAAGAAAACGAAGATAATTTAGACGGTTGGAAAATTAGTGCAGATTTGTACGATGCAGACAACCGTAAAGTTTTAAACAAACAATTGTTTACTACGGTAAAAGCGATACATACAGAAAGGTGGTTCCCTAGAGATACGCCAAAATTCGCTTTTATGGAGTCCGAAATAAAAAATCCTCGTAAATGGTCTGGAGAAGATCCTTATTTATATACATTGGTGTTTAATGTCACCAACCCATCAGGAAAGGTAGTAGAATCCAGGAGTCAAAAAATAGGATTTAGAAAAGTTGAATTTGGAAAAAAACATCAGCTACTAATCAACGGTAAAGAGGTGAAAATTATGGGAGTGAATAGACACGACCATCATCCAACCAGAGGAAAAGCATTGTTGCGAGAAGATTTAGAAGCGGATATTAAGTTGATGAAGCAATTTAATTTTAATGCGGTTAGAACATCACACTATCCAAACGATCCTTATTTTTATGATCTGTGTGATAAATATGGAATTTATGTGATGGATGAAGCCAATATAGAATGTCATCATTTAGGAAGTTACATTCCCCATCATCCAAAATGGGCAGGAGCTATTATGGCCAGAGTGGTAAATATGGTAGAACGAGATAAGAATCGTCCTTCTGTAATTTCTTGGTCTCTAGGAAACGAATCTGGAACAGGACCTGCGTTTGCAGCTGCGGCTAATTGGATTAGAGATTACGACAACTCAAGATTTGTGCATTATGAGGGAGCTCAAGGAAATCCAGATCATCCTTTGTATAAGGTAAATTATGGATACAAATCTCAAACAGTGCCTTCGATGTCAAATCCAGACGATCGTTTTTATGTAGACGTGGTGAGTAGAATGTATCCTAGTCAAGTGCAATTAAAAAACATGTCTGAGAGTACATACATCAACAGACCTATTGTAATGTGTGAATATATGCATGCCATGGGGAATTCTATGGGAGGTTTAGGCGAATTTTGGGATTTAATAAGGAGCAAGCCCAATTTAATAGGAGGATTTATTTGGGATATGGTGGACCAAGGTTTGGAGAAAACACATACAGATGGAACAAAATTCTATGCCTATGGAGGGGATTTTGGGGATATTCCTAATGATAAAAACTTTTGTATGAATGGAGTGTTTGCTTCGGATAGAACACCCAATCCACATGCTTGGGAAGCAAAATATTTGTTTCAACCCATTCAAATTACCAAAACAAATAAAGGAGCTATAGAGATTGAGAACAGAATGAATTACAGTTCTAGTGATCGATACGAAATAAGATGGGCTTTGTCTGTTAACGGAAAACAAATCAAACAGGGAATATTAGCGAATCAAGATGTAAAGGCAGGAACTTCAAAAACAATTCCGTTACCTTTTAAAACACCTAAATATAAAGAAGGTAAAGATTATTGGTTGGTATTTACAGTGCATGAAAAACAAGATAGATTTTGGGCTAAAAGAGGTTATGAAGTAGGAAAGAATCAAATTTCTTTACACAAAGCAATTGTTAAACCGTACGAACTTTCTTCTAATAAAAAAGTAACAACAACAGAGAACGAGCAGTTAATTACTGCAATGGGTAAATCTTTTAAAGTTCAGGTGTCAAAACAAACAGGATTCTTAACTTCTTACAATGTATTAGGAAAAGAGTTACTAAAAGCTCCTGTACAACCTAATTTTTGGAGAGCTCCTGTAGATAACGATTTAAGAGGAGTAAATAGTAGATTGTATGGAAAGTCTAAAAAAGTTTGGCAAGACTTTGTTAAAAAAGTAAAAGTAAAACAAGTAATTACAACTAATAAAGATAATAAAGCAATTGTTAAAGTTGTTTACCAAACATTAAATAAAGCAAGCTTACAAATAATTTATACTGTTGATGGAGAAGGTAGTGTGCATACTCAATTAGTAATTGATGCCGATAAAAGTTTACCGAACATGATACGTTTTGGAGTTACTTTTGGAGTTGCTAAAGAGTATACGAATACACAGTATTACGGAAATGGTCCGTGGGAAAGTTATAGAGATAGAAAACGTTCTGTAGTTGTAGATGTGTTTAACTTTAAAACAAAAAATTTATTTTATAACTATGCTTATCCGCAAGAAAACGGACATAGAACTGATGTGGAATGGTTAAAATTACAGGGTAAGAAAAATAATTTACAGGTAAAAGCAATAAATAATCCTTTCGGGTTTTCAATAGCTCCTTACGCTATGGAGAATATAGAGGCAGCTAAACATCCTTTTAATTTAAAAGATCAAGGATATTATTCTGTAAATTTAGATTTGTTTCATGCATATGTAGGAGGGACACTTTCTAGACGATTAAAAGACTATGAAATAAAAGCAGGAAAATATCAGTTTGAGTTTGTTTTAAACGGAGTAAAAAAATAAGAACAATAAATAAAAATAAATATCATGGATTACGAATTTAGTCACATAGGAATACCTACACAAGAAGATAAAAATTGGGATGGTTACTTTGAACCAGGTAAAGTAAATTATACAGAATTTGATAAAGATGAGTATAAGGTAGAGTGGGTGAAATTTGATGTAGATAGTCCGTGGCACAAATTAGTAACTACTATGCCGCATTTAGCTTATAAAGTAGATAATATAGAAGAGGCTATTAAAGGTAAAAATGTAATTGTAGAGCCTTTTAGTCCAGGAGAAGGCGTACGTGTTGTGTTTATAGAGCATAATGGTTCTCCAATTGAATTCATGGAGATAAAAAATTAATTTTAGCGAACATTTAATTGTTACTATTAAAATAATTTTAAAGTTTGTTGCTGAGGTGTAAATCAGGCAACAAACTTTTGTTGTTTAACAATGTAAAATATATTTCTTAAGGAAATGAAAATTAAATTATTAAAGATTAGTTTGTTATTAGTGTTTACATCTGCCTTTTCTCAACATCAAAAATGATTGGGAAAATGAGTTAATGTTTGAACAAAATAAAATGGAGGCCAGGGTAGCTTCATATTCCTATTTAAATGTAGAAGATGCTTTAAAGGACGATAGAACGGTTTCACGAGTAAAATCGTTGAACGGCGTATGGAAATTTAATTATGTGGGTAAAACCGAAGAGCGTCCGTTGGATTTTATGACGAAAAGTTTTGCAGGTAAAGACTGGGCGACTATAAATGTACCCTCTAATTGGGAGTTACAAGGGTTTGGACAACCTATATATACAAACATTATCTATCCTTTTACACCTAATATTTTAAATATTCCAAAGAGTAAACAAACTTACATGGGGCTATTGCCTCCTAGACCTCCTAAAATTTATAGAGACAATCCTGTAGGAAGTTATTATAGAGATTTTGAAGTACCGTCAAATTGGAACAATCAATCTATAATCTTGTATTTTGGAGATGTTTCTTCGGCATTTTATGTTTGGATAAGTATAGAAAAGGGTGGGAACCTTATTTAGAAATATTAAAATAATTAAAATTAATATATAGAATGAAAAAAATAATAACAAGTGCTTTGGGTCTTTTGATGTTTAGTACAGGTTTTGCTCAAGAGCGTGCTATTTTAAATCATAGACATAGCGATCATGTAAAACTAAAAAGTATCAATTTAGGAGATTGTAAATGGACAGAAGGATTTTGGGCAGATAAGTTTAAAACCGCAGAACAAACCATGATTCCTTATATGAGAAGCCTTTTAACAGGTGATGTAGGACATGCGTTAAATAATTTTAAAATAGCTGCAGGATTAAAAGAAGGGGAGCATAAAGGAATGCGTTGGCATGATGGAGATTTCTATAAATTTATGGAAGCCATTAGCTATTTATACGCTCAGAATGGAGACCCAAAATTGTTAGAAGAATTAGATAGCTATATCGAAATTATTAAAAAAGCACAAGTT
>CALHCC010000051.1 GCA_937930675.1 uncultured Flavobacteriaceae bacterium | reverse complement strand
TGGAGATCTTTAATATCTGTCTTTTTTTAGTTTTATACGATATATAAGGTTCTAAGCAGAGATCCTCATAGAGGTATTAATATGATTTAGATCGAAAGAATCTCGATAAATACCTATTATTCTTTTTTGTTTTTGTTTTCTTAAGATGCCATGCTCTGTCCAGATGAGCATAATAAATCGTAATCTATCTTATTTATATTGTTGGGTTGGATATCTAATTGAGTATAACAGAAATACTCCTCTCATCACCTTCTGCTTGATTAGAAATCACATAAATACGTATTTTACTGTTTTTCTCTGGGTGCGATGCCCAGTTAAGCTGAGCATAACAAAAAATAATCTATTTTAGTGAAAGTGTTTGATTAGAAGTAAAACTGAGTATCATGGAAATACTCTACTCGTATCCTTCTGCTTGACTAGAAATCGCATAAACACGCATTTTACTGTTTTCTCTCTGGATGTGATACTCAGTCAGGCTGGGTATAACGATTTGTACTCTATTTTATTTGTATTCTTTGATTAACTTATTGTAAAGCCATATATATTACCATACTCGTTGTGCATTTAGGATAAAAAATGAAACCTTAGAGTCAGTTCGAGTGATTTTTTCTTCCTTTCCTCAGAAAAAATAATATCGAGAACTAGATTTCGATACAAATTTTGCTCATTATTATGGCAAAATTCACTCAATCAGACACATCAAGTTCTAAGTACACAAAGGGTATTACCATTTCCATTCTAAATGTGGTATTCTGTCAAGTTGGAAATGACGAATTGTAGTAAGTTTTAAAATTTAAACGCGTTAGGGATTGAAGGGCATGTTTGAGCTCTTTTGAGGTACGAAAAAAGCGAGTACTGAAAGCCCGACCCAAAGGGGAACGCTAGCATAAAAGAATTATATTTATTTATGTGATTTGTTATTTACAAGATTGGCATAAAAAAACCCCAATAAAAATATTGGGGTTTTATCGCACTAAATAAACTAAGATGTTAAGTTTATCGTAACCTATCTACTGATTTTACAAGATTTTCATCTTTCTTTATTGCTTTGTTTGCCATGACTAGCAAAACAATGGTTACAATAGGAAAGTAAATCCCAATACCTTTCTCTGAAATTTGCATTTCTCCAGGTAATTTTAGTGATATGTATATCAATACACTTAATAAATAGAAGTTGATAAGAATATTTAATCTGTTTAGCACAAATTGGTTTTGCCTTTTCTTAAAACTAAAAATAGCAGTTAAAGACAACAATGCTGAAACTACAAAAAACACTCCTATGGATTTTAAAAGAACTGAGTTATTTTGAATGGTAGTTATTAACACCATTAATTGATTGTTAACTTGAGTAAAAAGAGCTATAAAATTTGTTAAAACACCTGTAATTATAAACGTGATGAATAAATAAATGGTTTGCACTCTCTGAATCATACTCTTGTTCTAAAATAACAGTTACAAATTTACATTTTCTTTTTATTTATTAAAGACTTTGTTAGATAAAAAAAAAAACTATATTTGCTTTAGCTTAGTAAGCTGTTACAGTACAATTACTTATAGACTGTAAATTTCAAAAAATAAATTCTAAATAGGACAACGTTATTACTATACAACTATTACAGGTACGTTGTTTTATTTATCATATCATAACTTATAAATGTTCGAAATCTCTCAATTAAAAGCAAAAAAACTTGCAGAACTGCAAGAGATTGCTAAAACAATTGGTTTAAAAAAAACTAGTCAATTAAAAAAATTAGATTTAATTCATAAAATTCTTGAAGAACAAACTGCTTTTAGTAGTGAAAATAGTTCTGAAAAGGAAGTTAACAAAGAAGTAGAAAAAAATACTACTCCTAAGCCTAAAAAACGTGTTGTTAAAAACGAGGAAACTAAACCTATTGACACTGAACAGGAAAATGAAAACACCCCTAAAAATTCTTTAAGTAAACAGGAAAAAAATAAAAGACGTGTTAGACAAGAGAGGTCTGAAAATTTAGACAATATCTCGTCTAAAAACAACAGCCGCAACGAGCAACAGGGAGATGTTAAAAAACATAACAATAACAACAACTCTAAAAATCCTAAAAACAATTCTAGAAACAATAAAAACAATAAGGGTAAAAGTTTAAAAGACCCTAATTATGAGTTTGATGGAATTATTGAAAGTGAAGGTGTGTTGGAAATGATGTCTGACGGGTATGGTTTTTTAAGATCTTCTGACTACAATTATTTATCGTCTCCTGATGATGTGTACGTTTCTCAATCTCAAATAAAATTGTTTGGTTTAAAAACGGGTGATACTGTAAAGGGTATTGTTAGGCCTCCAAAGGAAGGTGAGAAGTATTTCCCTTTAATTAGAGTCTCTAAAATAAATGGTTTAAACCCTAAGGAAGTTAGAGATCGTGTTTCTTTTGAACACCTTACCCCTCTTTTTCCTGAGGAAAAATTTAATCTTTCTGGAATTAAAAGTTCTTTATCTACAAGAATTATAGATTTGTTTGCTCCGATTGGAAAAGGACAGCGTGGTATGATTGTGGCACAGCCTAAAACGGGTAAAACCATGTTGTTAAAAGACATTGCCAATGCGATTGCTATTAATCATCCTGAGGTGTATCAACTCGTTTTACTAATTGATGAACGACCTGAGGAAGTAACAGACATGCAGCGTAATGTACGCGGTGAAGTAGTTGCTTCTACTTTTGATGAGCCTGCCGATAAACATGTAAAAGTAGCGAATATTGTTCTAGAAAAGGCCAAACGATTGGTAGAGTGCGGACATGATGTTGTAATTTTACTAGATTCTATTACGCGTTTAGCGAGAGCTTACAATACGGTAGCTCCTGCTTCTGGAAAAATATTGTCTGGAGGTATTGATGCCAATGCATTACACAAGCCCAAAAGATTCTTTGGGGCTGCCAGAAATATTGAAGGTGGTGGTTCTTTAAGCATTATTGCGACTGCTTTAACAGAAACGGGTTCTAAAATGGATGAAGTTATTTTTGAGGAGTTTAAAGGTACAGGTAACATGGAGCTTCAATTAGAGAGAAACATTGCCAACAGACGTTTGTACCCTGCGATAGACTTGATAAAGTCTAGCACACGTAGAGATGATTTGTTGTTAGACGAAAAAACAGTACAACGAATGTGGGTGTTAAGAAAATACTTAGCAGATATGAACCCTGTAGAAGCTATGGAATTTATAAAAGACAGAATAAAATCGTCTAGAAATAACGATGAGTTTTTAATTTCTATGAACGGTTAATACTACTCTTACATAAAAGAAAAACGGATTTGAAAATTTCAAATCCGTTTTTCTTTTTTAATACATAATCAATCCAAATAAGGTAATCTATTCTTTTACAA
>CALHCC010000050.1 GCA_937930675.1 uncultured Flavobacteriaceae bacterium | reverse complement strand
CTTACTTGTACAAGTAAGACTTTTGTTAAATTTGATATTATCAAAATCTATCTACTTCAAAGCAGCTGCTTTTTCTTTTTGACCTAAAGTAGTATAAATATTTACTAACGTACCTTTAATCCCATTTGTCTTTTTTAACTCGTACGCTTTTTTAAAAGGGGGAATTGCTTTTTGATACATTGCATCTAACCTACTTTTAATTTCATCGTATTTTTTCTTATTGGTAAGATTCTGATTTAACTCATCTACAATTGCTTTCTCTTCAGACATAATAATCAAACCTTTATTTACGTAAGCTCCTCTAAAGTTAGGATCTAGTTCAATTACTTTATCATATGCTTTAATAGCCTCTTGTGTGTTTTTAAGCTCTTGATTTACAACCGCTAAATTAAACCATAAGTCTTTATTCGTTGGTTCTAATGCTAAAACTTCGTTTACAGCTTTTACGTATCCTTTTTTGTCTTCTTTTTTATAAATAATTGTTGCATAATCTTTAAAAAATTTAACATTCTTAGGATATTCTTTTTTTGCAGCACTTAATACTTTTAACGCTTTATCATTTTTCCCTTGATTATGATAAATTCTAACCAACGAATTATAATATTGTACCCTTGTATTCTCTGGCATATCTGCTTCACTAGGGTTTGAATGTGTTTTGTATTGTACAGCTAAATCTCTAGCCTTTTTAGTAAAAAATTCATCTTCATTTTTTGTATGCTTATTTTTTGCAATAAAAATTTTATCGGATTTATCTTTTTTAATTAAAATTTCTAAATAATTAGCTTGTTTATTTTCATTGTTTTCTTGCTGAAAAATAATGAATGAACGAGTAATGGCATCCCTTCTATCCGGATTTAATTTAGCAATTGTCTCATATGTTTTACCAGCCCAATTAAAATCTTTATTTTTTAAAGCTTTTGCTATTTGTACAGAAAAATTATCCGAAATTTTGTTTAAATAAGTTCTAGATTTTTCAGAATATTCAAAATTCCCTGATTTTAACTCTAAATCTAAAACATTATAAAACTCTTTATGAGCTTTCCAATAATTTTTAGCATTGTTTTTCCCTATAAAATTTTTCCCTCTTAAGTAGTAGTAGTACGCTTCGTTATCTGTACCAGTAACTAATTCTTTTAACGGATCTAACACTTTAAACGCCTCTCCTATTTTATAAGATTTTACAAGCTTTGCCGCTTTTTTCAATTCTTTTTCTTGAGCTGTAGCAGAAATTAAAAACCCTACACTCAATAAAAACACAATTACTTTTTTCATTTAATTAACTGTTTAAATTTATATATCCTCGTTAGGAACTGTCACTTCTTGCTCGACCTCTTCATCATCTTTCATTACTTTAGCCACAGCAGCAATAGAATCTGAATCTTTAATGTTAATCAATTTTACCCCTTGAGTTGCTCTACCCATGGTTCTTAATTGCTCAACTTCCATACGAATGGTAATTCCTGACTTATTAATAATCATCAAATCATCGTTATCAGTCACATTTTTAATTGCTACCAATTCTCCTGTTTTTTCTGATATATTTAATGTCTTAACCCCTTTACCTCCTCGGTTAGTAATACGGTAATCTTCTAAACTAGAACGTTTTCCGTATCCTTTTTCAGAGACTACCAAGATGTCGCTTTCCATATCATCTACAGAAACCATACCAATTAACTCATCCTGATCGTGAGCTAGTGTAATTCCACGAACTCCAGAAGCTGTTCTTCCCATAGGTCTGGTTTTCTCTTCCTCAAATCTGATGGTTTTACCAGACTTAACCGCCAACATTACTTGACTGGTTCCATTGGTTAATTTCGCTTCTAGTAATTCATCTCCTTCTTTAATGGTAATTGCTTGAACCCCATTAGTTCTAGGTCTTGAATATTGCTCTAAAGATGTTTTTTTAACTTGACCTTTCTTCGTGGCCATAATTACGTAATGATTGTTAATATACTCTTGATCTTTTAAATCTTGAGTTACTAAAAAGGCCTTTACCTTATCATCATTTTCAATATTAATTAAGTTTTGTAAAGCTCTACCTTTAGATACTTTTGTTCCTTCCGGAATTTCGTACACTCGCATCCAAAACACTTTCCCTTTTTGTGTAAAGAACATCATGTATTGGTGGTTGGTAGCTACAAATAAGTGTTCTAAAAAGTCTTCGTTTCTAGTAGCCACACCTTTTTGTCCTTTTCCTCCTCTGTTTTGAGTTTTGTATTCAGACAACGGAGTACGTTTTACATAACCTGCATGAGAAACGGTAACGACTACTTTTGAATTCGGAATCATATCCTCAACTCTCATATCACCACCTGCATACTCAATGATAGAACGTCTTTCATCGCCATATTTATCTCTAATCGCAATTAGTTCGTTCTTAATAATCTCCATTCTTCTTGGCTCGCTTGCTAAAATATCTTTTAAATCAGCAATCAATTCCATCAAATCATCGTATTCTGCTCGTAACTTGTCTTGTTCTAATCCTGTTAACTGTCCCAAACGCATCGCAACAATGGCTTTTGCTTGTACCTCAGTTAATTCAAAACGAGTCATTAATTTTTCACGAGCCTCTTCTTGACTTTTAGAAGCTCTAATAATTTTAATTACCTCATCAATATTGTCAGAAGCAATGATTAATCCTTCTAAAATATGAGCTCTATCTTCTGCCTTTTTTAAATCGAACTTTGTTCTACGTGTTACGACTTCGTGTCTGTGTTCTACAAAATGATGAATTAAATCTTTTAAATTTAACATCTCTGGCTTTCCATTTACCAAAGCAATGTTATTTACACTAAAAGAAGTTTGTAGTGAAGTGTATTTGTATAATTTATTTAGCACAATGTTTGGAATGGCATCTTTCTTTAATACATACACCACTCGCATTCCTTTACGATCCGATTCGTCACGTATGTTGGCAATTCCTTCTAGTTTTTTATCATTAACTAGTTCCGCAGTTTTTTTAATCATTTCTGCCTTATTCACCAAATAAGGAATTTCGGTAACTACAATGCAATCTCTTCCTTTAATTTCTTCAAAGGCAGCTTTGGCTCTCATTACAATTTTACCTCTACCTGTATGAAAAGCATCTTTTACACCTTCGTACCCATAAATGGTTCCTCCTGTAGGAAAATCTGGAGCTTTAATATGCTCCATCAAACCATCTATATCAATAGCTCTATTGTCTATATAAGCCTCTATACCATTAATCACCTCCGTTAAATTGTGAGGTGCCATGTTGGTAGCCATTCCTACTGCAATACCAGAAGCTCCGTTTACTAATAAATTAGGTATACGTGTTGGTAAAACGGTAGGTTCGTTTAAAGTATCATCAAAATTTAATCGGTAATCGATGGTTTCTTTTTCGATATCAGACAACATCTCTTCAGAAATTTTCTGCATACGAACCTCTGTATAACGCATCGCTGCAGGGCTATCACCGTCTACAGAACCAAAGTTACCTTGTCCATCAACCATCATGTAACGCACACTCCAATTCTGAGCCATACGCACCATTGAGTCATATACTGATGTATCACCATGTGGGTGGTATTTACCTAATACCTCTCCTACGACTCTTGCAGATTTCTTATACGCACCTGTTGATTTAATTCCCAACTCATGCATTCCAAAAAGCACACGTCTGTGTACAGGCTTTAATCCATCTCTTACATCTGGCAGTGCACGAGACACAATTACAGACATCGAATAATCAATATATGCAGATTTCATCTGCTCTTCTATATTAATTGGGATTAACTTTTCTCCTTCAATCATGTATATTATTCTTAAATTATATTTTATTTATCAACATAGCAATTTACATTTTTTCAACGATTCCACAAGTAATACAATCTCGTAATTTAATGATAAGTTATTAACAAACGAAATTCTTTATTTATTTTATAGAAATCTATCTCTACTATAAATTTACATTTAAAAGACTGATAAACAAACACCTAAAAACAAGCCATTATGACATTTAGGAAGTATGGCAGGTTATTTGTAAATTATATAAAAAAAATCTACTAAATTTACGTAGAACCTAATCTTAAAAAGACAGCATATGGATGATAATTTCTCACAAGAAGTAAAGGATGTCATTGGATTCAGTAAAGAAGAAGCTATTAGACTAGGTCACGACTTTATTGGTACCGAGCATTTGGTTTTAGGAATCATTAGAAATGAAACTAGCAAAGCAAACGATATGTTAATTGCTTTAGATGTTAATTTAGAGTATTTAAAACATAAAGTGGAGGCTTTACACCCTATTTCTAGTTTGCCATCAATACAATCTGACAAAACAAATTTACACCTAACCAAACAAGCAGAAAAAGCCTTAAAATCTACGTTTTTAGAGGCTCGATTGTACAACAGTACTACAGTAGATACTGCCCTGCTTTTGTTGTGTATTTTACGAAACGATAACGATCCTATTACTAAAATTTTAGACAAGCTACATATTTCTTACAACGATGTTAAGTCGCTTTACAAACAGTTAAGCCAAGGAGATGATGGAATGGATGAACTAGATGCTTCTTTTGACACACCAAGCAACGAAAGTTCTCAAGATTTTCCTGCGGGAAATTCTGGATCTTTTGAAAAAAGCTCTTCTACCGGAAATCAAAATAAAAAATCTAAAACTCCTGTTTTAGATAATTTCGGTAGAGATTTAACCTTTTTGGCAGAAACCAACAAATTAGACCCTGTAGTAGGACGTAAAGAAGAAATAGAAAGAGTTTCTCAGATACTAAGCAGACGTAAAAAGAACAACCCCATGTTAATTGGAGAACCTGGGGTAGGAAAATCTGCCATTGCAGAAGGACTAGCCTTAAGAATTGTAGAACGTAAAGTATCTAGAATCTTATTTAACAAAAGAGTGATTTCTTTAGACTTAGCAAGTTTGGTGGCAGGTACTAAATACCGTGGTCAGTTTGAAGAACGTATGAAAGCGTTGATGAACGAGCTAGAGAAAAATGATGATATTATTTTATTTATCGATGAAATTCACACCATTGTAGGTGCGGGAGGTGCTACAGGTTCTTTAGATGCCTCTAACATGCTAAAACCGGCGTTGGCTAGAGGAGAAATTCAATGTATTGGAGCGACTACTTTAGATGAATATCGTCAAAATATTGAAAAAGATGGTGCTTTAGAAAGACGTTTTCAGAAAGTAATTGTAGAACCTACTTCCGAAGAAGAAACGCTACAAATACTACAAAACATCAAAGGAAAATACGAAGATCATCACAATGTAATTTTTACCGATGATGCCTTAAAAGCTTGTGTACGATTGACCAATCGTTACATGACCGATCGTTTTTTACCAGACAAAGCTATTGATGCTTTAGATGAGGCAGGATCTAGAATTCATATTACCAACATTGTAGTTCCACAACAAATTATTCAGCTAGAAGCAGAATTAGAAAACATCAAAGGCAAAAAAACAAAAGCTGTTAACGGGCAAAAATACGAAGAAGCTGCCAAGTTAAGAGACGATGAAAAAAACATGGAAGCGGCTTTAGCCTCTGCTCAACAACAATGGGAAGAAGCAGCCAAGCAAAATAGAGAAACCGTTACCGAAGAAAACGTAGCCGAAGTGGTTTCTATGATGACAGGAATCCCTGTAAATAGAGTAGCAGAAGCAGAAAGTAGCAAATTAAAAGAACTACCTGCAACCATTAAAGGAAAGGTAATTGGACAAGACGAGGCGGTTGCTAAGGTAATTAAAGCCATTCAACGTAACAGAGTAGGGTTAAAAGACCCTAACAAACCTATTGGTTCTTTTATCTTCTTAGGTCAAACTGGAGTTGGTAAAACACAACTGGCAAAAATATTAGCTTCTGAAATGTTTGACTCTGACGATGCGTTAATTCGTATTGACATGAGTGAATACATGGAAAAATTTGCCATTTCTAGACTGGTAGGAGCTCCTCCTGGTTATGTAGGTTATGAAGAAGGTGGACAGTTAACCGAAAAAGTACGAAGAAAACCTTATTCTATTGTTTTATTAGATGAAATAGAAAAAGCACATCCAGATGTTTTTAACATGTTATTACAAATACTAGATGATGGATTTGTAACCGATAGCTTAGGTCGTAAAATCGATTTTAGAAATACCATTATTATCATGACCTCCAATATTGGAGCACGTCAAGTAAAAGATTTTGGTTCTGGAGTTGGTTTTGGAACTTCTGCTAAAAAAGCACAAGCAAGTGAGCATATTAAAAGTGTGATAGAAGGTGCTCTTAAAAAATCATTTGCTCCTGAATTTTTAAACAGAATAGACGATGTTATTTTGTTTAACGCATTGGAAAGAGAAGACATTCATAAAATTATTGACATTGAATTGTCTAAACTTACCAAACGTATTCAAGGATTAGGATATACTTTAATTTTAGGTGAAGATGCTAAGGATTATATTGCAGACAAAGGCTTTGATAAAAAATATGGTGCTAGACCTTTAAAAAGAGCCATTCAGAAATACATAGAAGATGCTTTGGCAGAAGAAATTGTAAATACCAATTTAAATGAAGGGGATACCATACGTATTACTTTAGATAAAGAAAAGCAAGAACTTATCATTGCTATTGAGCAAAACACAAATTCTGAAGTTAGCGAATAATAGTAGTAGTAATATTTCAAACATAAAAAGAGAGCTAAATTTTAAAGTTTAGCTCTCTTTTTTTAATATCTAATCGTTTTAAATTTAGCAATTAGCTAACGTCTATCACACTTTCTATTTGTGGAGCATGTTTTTTAACCGTAGCTTCTACTCCATTTTTTAATGTCATTTGATTTACATTACACCCTACACAAGCTCCTTCTAACTTTACGGTAACAATATTATTCTCAATAGAAACTAAAGAAATATTTCCTCCGTCAGATAATAAAAAAGGACGGATTTCTTCTAAAGCATTTTCTACATTTTTTTGTAACTCTTCTGTATTCATTGTTGTGTTATTTAATCAGATGTTAATATAAATATTATTATTTTGTTGAACAACCGCTCATGGTGGTTATTTTAACTACTTCTGTTGGAGGTAAATCGTTATTACGTTTTAACAACTCTGCTACCATGTTTTTAGTAATGTCTTTAAATGCCAATTCCTGTGGCGTTTCTTTTTGCAAAGCTACAGGATGTCCTACATCTCCCCCTTCTCTAATTCCTTGTACCAAAGGTACTTCTCCTAAAAATGCAGTTTCAATGTCTTCTGCTAAATGTTTGGCTCCATTTTCTCCAAAAATATAGTATTTATTGTCTGGCAATTCTGCAGGAGTAAAATAACTCATGTTCTCTACAATTCCCAAAACAGGTACTTTAATGTTTTTTTGTTTAAACATGGCCACCCCTTTTTTAGCATCTGCAAGTGCTATGTTCTGAGGTGTACTTACCACAACAGCTCCTGTAATAGGCAATGCCTGAACAATAGACAAATGAATATCTCCTGTACCTGGAGGCAAATCAATCAATAAAAAGTCTAAGGTTCCCCAGTCTGCATCAAAAATCATTTGATTTAATGCTTTAGAAGCCATGGGTCCTCTCCAAATAACAGCTTCGTTAGGATTGGTAAAAAAACCTAAAGACAATAATTTTATACCATAACTCTCTACAGGTTTCATTTTAGAACGTCCATCTACATCTACAGAAATGGGTTTTTCTTTTGCCACATCAAACATAATATGCATAGAAGGTCCGTACACATCCGCATCCAACACCCCAACTTTAAATCCCATTTTTTGTAGCGTTACCGCCATATTTGCCGTAACGGTAGATTTACCAACTCCTCCTTTACCAGATGCTATTGCAATAATATTTTGAATTCCTGGAATTTTATCTCCCTTTATTACATTAGGATTTGCTTGTGTTGTTTCCTTAGCTTTTGCTTCCACGGCTAAATTCACTTTAACCTTTGCCTCTGGATATTTTGCAACAATTGCTTTTTCTATTTCGGTTTCTGTTTTCTTTTTCGCTTGTAACGTAGGATTACTAATTTTAACATCCACAATAATTTCATCTCCAAACACAACAATGTTGGTTATGTTGTTGTTTTCCACCAAACTTTTTCCTTCTCCAGGTGCAGTAATCGTTTCTAAAACTAATTTTATATCTGATTTTGTAATCCCCATTTTACTCTAATTTTTGATTGGCAAAGATATGGTATTTGCTTCTATTTTATAAAAATATACCTGTGTATTGTCTTATCTAAAATAAAAACTTACAAATACCGCAACGCATTCATATATTCTTATTATTTTTCATTTCTATTTAAGTAGCATACATTATGGATATAGATGTTTTAGTTCAAAAATTTCAGGAAGAGAAAGATATGGTTGCTTATGAAAAGCTTTACAATATGTATTCTAAAAGCATGTTAGGAGTTATTGACCGTATTATTAATGACGAAGATTTGTCTAAAGATATTTTACAAGAAGTATTTTTAAAAGTGTGGAATAACATAGAAAGTTACAATCCTAAGAGAGGACGATTTTTTACTTGGTTGTTAAACATTTCTAGAAATGCTGCTATAGATAAAACCCGTTCTAAGGAATATAAAACTCAAAAACAAAACCAAAACATCGATATATTCGTACATATATCAAGCGATGTTGATGAAGGTAATGATGATGAAACAACAAATATTATTACACAAATTCAAAAACTATCCGATAAATGTAAAAAAATAATTGATTTATTATTTTACAAAGGCTACACTCAAAGTGAGACTTCTGACGAGTTAGACATTCCTTTAGGAACTGTAAAAACGAGAAGTAGAAGTTGCTTAAACAAATTAAAATTAACTATTGCAAGATAAGGTTATGGAAGATGTAAAAGAATATATAGAATCTGGAATTTTAGAATTATACGTTGCCGGAACCCTTAACAGAGAGGATAGTTATGAAGTGTATGCAAATTTACAAAAGTATCCAGAGTTAAGAGAACATGTAAAAAGTATAGAACATACTGTTGTAAAAATAACAGAGCTCAACCGTAAAAAACATTTAAAAGCACATCCATTCGCCAATCTAAAACATGCCATACAATCAAAACCTACCAGAGTAATTCCTATTAAGCTATACAGTTACATGGGATGGGCAGCTAGTATTGCGTTAACTGTAGGGATTATTAGTTTGTACACAAACAACAATAACTTAAAAGAAAACCTAACCAAACAAATTGCTAGTAACGAATTGTTAGATGAGCAAAGAGCTCAATTACAAGGTGAGGTAATCTCCAAAAACATGGAAGTACTCACTAGAGATCATATTATAGCTTTTATCTCTCTTGAAAAAACACAAAAAGTAAATTTAGCCGGACAAGCCGCTGCTCCAAAAAGTTATGCTCATGCTTATTGGAATACAGAAAACAACGAAATGTATTTAGATTTGACAGGATTACCTCCAGCACCTGAAGGAAAAGTATACCAACTTTGGTCTTTAACTTTAAGCCCGTTAACTCCTACAAGTTTAGGAACTTTAGATGCTTATAACCAAGGAGAACGTTTTATTAAAGTTTCTAATAAAAACAAATCCGAAGCTTTTGGAATTACGTTAGAACCTAAAGGAGGAAGTGAATCTCCAACATTAAAACAATTGTATACCTTAGGAACTACCAAAATTTCTTAATATAAAAAAAACAAGGTCGTCTCCCCAGACGACCCTGTTCGTTTTAAATAAAAATTGTACATGTATTTCCCCAAATACATACATCAATTTTAACACTTTATTTAAAACAATATACCTACGTAATTTCTATACAATTGGTTTTATTATTCTTTAACTTTTTTTAAAAGTCGCACTTTTACTATAATTCTTATAAAAATTGTAGATAAGTTTTTCCTTAAAATAATAGAAGGGCCATCCCCCTTAGATGACCCAACTATCCTACTAAACAAAAAACTAACTACTTAAAATTTATAAGCGATACTTGTCTTAAAAAACAACGGAGCCCCTGGTGTAAAATGAATTTCTTCTACCGAAGCTGTTTCATTTGCTAAACGCGATTCTGTTGCAAACTGAGTTTCGTTCCACTCTACATCAAACAAATTTTGAATTTGTACTCCTATATCTAATTGATGCCATCGATACCCCACATTTAAATTGGTTAATGTATATCCCTTAGCTACAATAGAATTATCCTCATTAGCAGGTCTATCTGCTAAGTGTAAAAAATCTATACCGCCATAAAATCCCTTTTCACTTTTATAAGTAGCACTCCCTTTTAGGGTAAAACTAGGAGCTAAAGGCACATAATCCTCCCCATCTGGTTCATCTGCAAATCGGGCATACGTATAATTAGCATCAAAATTTAAAAATAATGAAGTAATAGGCTGATATCTTGTGTTAACAGAAGCTCCTACTCTTTTAGAAGCTCCATTAGGCTCTACCACTCCCGCATCTCCTACATATACAAATTCTTGTTCCGAATACATAGCCCAAGTTCCTAAACCTACTAACAACTTAGGATGCGTTCTCCATATAAATCCAACATCTGTTGTATAAGCTTTAGGAATATCATTCCCTAGCGAATTTAACACCAATCGACTATCGTTGGTATGGAATCCTTGTCCTATTTTTGTATAAGCCTGAAAATTAGAAGTAGGAGAGTACAACAAACTTAGTTTTGGACTTACTACCACGCTAGTCTGATCTTCTAATTTTGTGGAAGTTGCTAAAAAATCTTGATAACCAAAGGAGAAATAATCTACTCTTAATGCAGGAATTAAATTCCAATTCCCTAAAGAAATATCTCCACTGATGTAACCAAAAGCATTGGTCTCGTTTACATCTCCGTATTGAATTCTATTTAAAATTTCTGTTTTATTTTTAGTACTAGATAATTGATTGTCTTTTACCTTATCCATTCTAACGCCAATTCCAGAAGTAAACAATACTTTTTTATGGGCAATGGTCATTCGCTTTTTATAATCCGATTGATATCCAAAAATAGTACGGTTTTCTTGCTGACGAATTTGATCGCCATCTACAGGATTTTCTAAAAAGAAGGTGAAATTAGAAAACAAATCAAATTTATAATTGGTGTAATATAACAAATGCTTTAATTCACTATTGTCTTTATTCTTATTGGTAATGGTTAAAGCCAAATTGGTTCTAGAAGTTTCTCCTCCTTCTGTATCATCTATCGCTCCAAAACGAGAAATACTGCCGTTATCTACAGCTCTCTGTGGTATTTGACCCGATGCATTCCAATTACTCTCAAAATGAGAAAATGTAACACCTAATTTTGTGTTTTTAATGGTTTTCGTGTATTTGCTATTGATATTAAATCTTGTAAAGTTTTGAGGACTTTCAAAAGGACCGTCAGATTTAATATATTCTGTAGCCACGTAAGCGGACTCATTTGGTTTCTTTAAAAATTGATTCATAAACAACAAACGTTGTGTATTAAAATCTCCTACTTCCAATTTTAAAATATTGGATGTTAACGCTTCTTTACTAATAATATTTACGGTACCTGTAGTTGCAAAGTTTCCTTGTGTTGCATCGTATGTACCTGCTTTAAAATCTAAATCTTTTACTGTTTCTGGAATCACAAAATGTAAATCTGCATATCCTTGCCCATGTGCGTGTGATACCATATTTACGGGTAAACCATCTACCACAACTTGTAAATCCGTTCCATGATCAATATCAAAACCCCTATAAAATAGTTGTTCTGCTTTTCCTCCTCCAGCATGTTGGCCTATAATCAACCCTGGTACTTTAGTCAACAATTCTTGTGAAGATTTTACTGGAGTTGTTTGTACATCTATAGAAGTAATAATGCTAGATGCATTTACTTTACTAGACAACACTACCTGATCTAACGCAATACTTTCTGTAGTTATTTGTACATTTAAAGCCTTACTGGTACAAGTTATTTTTTTCGTTTTAAATCCCAATTTTTGAAACACCAACGTATCTCCTATAGAAACATTCTCTAAACTAAACCTTCCTTGAGCATTTGTATGTGTATGCGTATTTGTTTTTTTATGCACTACAAATAAATAATCTACAGGAGTATTGTATTCGTTTACTACAGTCCCTTTTATGGTTTGTGAAAAAACAAAATTTGTACACACAAAGAGTAATAAATAAATTATTCTTTTCATTTATCTATAAATTAACTATTTCTAATGTTTTAACAGGCCCCAATTCAAAAGCAGCAGTTTTTAGCTCTTTTTTTAAAGAAGCTACCAACGTTACTTTATGATTCTCAGCATATACCTTAGTCACTCTTAACAACACTAAAGGTTCCGATGATTTTAACACATTATGGTTTTCAATAATTGCCAATCCTTTACTAGGGTTATGAATGTATGTTGAAGCCAAAGCTAACATAGAATAAGAATTTGATGTAGGTCTATTACGCACCTCTTGCAACGCAATTTCATAAGCCTGTCTGTATTTTTTTTGATGCATACAAATATCAAAATTATATGTGTTATACATAGCACCATAAGCTCTATTTTGTACTTTATTCCAATAAGAATTGTAATACTCATCTACATGGTTATTTTCATACAAAGCAATTTCATAAGCCAACAAATCCACATCTATTCCTTGGTAGTTTTGTTTTAAAAATGCTACAATTGTTTTTGCTTCTTTCACGTCTTTATCATTAGAAAAAGAAATCCAAGCTATTTTTTTTAAAGCATAATAATTTTGTGGATTTAGTTCCAAGGCTCTTAAATAATATTTGTACGATTTTTGAATTTCTCCGTGATGTCCATAATAATCTCCTAAATTAGTAACACACCATTGTTCTAAACTTTTATTTTCTTTAAGAGTAACCACAGCCAGTGCCTCTTCCATATAAGCAATAGTAGCCTCTAGGTTTCCTTTATAATCTTGCCACTTTGCAATTCTAATTAAATAATCAAAAGAGCGTTTGTTTTTTATTTCCTGCAAATATTTCTTTGCTTCTTCATCAGCTCCTAATTCTAAGTTCACATCAAATAACATTTTAATGGTTTCTTGTTTTTTATCACCATTTTCTTCTGCCTTGTTCAACAGACTTAATGCGTTTTTAAATTGATGTTGGGAGATGTAGTTTTTTGCCAACGCTCTTAAATATCCAGAATTTTTAAATCCTGTTTTTTCATTGGCTTGTTTTAGCAAATATTCTGCATTTTTTAAATGTTTTATACTTCCTGTTTTAGAGAACAATTGATTCTCTAATCCTGCTAATTGAACTTTGTAAGGAAACTGTGTAGGAGTTGCTTTTAATTTCTCATTCCAAAAAGCAATATTAGCATGTGTTTTTGTAAGAGATTCATCTTTTTGAACTCTTAAATAAGGTTGAATGTCGTTTAGTAATACTACGTTGTCCTGATTTTTTTTAGTACAATAAATTGCTAAAAAACAACCAACAATGGGCACGTAGGTTTTTATAAAATTTTTCATAAGTAAGGGGGTTATAAAATAGTAGTAAAAAATAGATGCTGATACTTCTCAGCATCTATTTTTAATCATCAATTACCAAGGAGAAGCCAAGTATGGAAACTCTGTTAAAAATTCTTTATCATTAGCATCTACATGGTCATCAGATAAATTTGGATTTTCTGAAAAATCTTCACCACCAAAAATCAACAACAATTCTGTAGTAATTACATCATCTGCTAAAGCTCTACCTGTTAATACATTCGTACCATCAAAAAAAGTAGTCACACCATCTAAGCTTACATTTAACACATCTGTAGCCAATAATGTAGTAAAAGCCGTTGCATCTTGTCCAAGAGCATTCGCATCTGTAGCTTCGTTAAAAGCTGGGCTCAAAGCTTGTAAATTTGTCTTAAACCTACTTGCATATTCTGCACTTTGTTCCGATGGAATGGTGGTGTTAAAATCATCTTTATTTGCAGAAGAAACAAATACTGTATTTATAGCAGGTCTCCCCATCTGATCTTCTAGAACGTATGTTGCCTTTGTATCATTATTAATAGCATTACTATCATCATCACTAGAACAACTAACAAAAGTTGCTATGGTTAATAAAAAACATCCTAAAGTTGTTATTTTGCGTATCATTATTTTATGTTTTAAAAGTTATTATTGCTTTCTTTTTGTAGTTACCCAAGTATTTACGGTTCCTGTACCACCAATCATAACTTTGGGTACTTCTACTACTACAGACAATACATTAGTCCCTGCAAAAGTATCTGCTCCAGGATTGTTAAAACTAGTAGCCTGTCCAGCTATAATTTCACTATATCTAGCAAAATCCATAAAAAAAGGATCGTCTCTTAATCCTGCAAAAACTTTTACTCCCGATACCAAATCTGCATTTACCGTTTCTCCAATTTCAGTAGCTCTGTACGGAGTAATGGCTACACTACTTTTAACATCAGTACCTAATACAGTACTAACCGCACCTGTTTCATTAGGCTTAGCAGGACCGTAAACCTCCATGGTATCTCCATTAGGAATGGCTTGAATCACATAGTCCTCAACATTATCATTGTTCGTGTCAATGTTAAATTCAATCATAACATCTTCATCAAATTTTGCAGACGATGAATTTTCAGGAGTAATTAAAGCCTGAACATTGGCTACCAGAACCAAATTACTAGCCGTTGCCCCTTCAAAAGCATAAAAATCTGTAATGTCGCTTGTACCTCCCTGTACCTCCGGAGCATCAATGTGATCTGCAGCTATAATAGCTCCAGACACCAAGGCTACTGTTGCTAGCCCTAATAAAATTTTACTTGTTTTCATAATTGTGTTTTTTAGTTATTAAAACATGTTACGCCATTATGTACGAGAGAAAATTAAAATGGTTTTAAAAAAGTTTTATTTTTTTCAATTAAAAACAAAGAACCCTCACAAACAACTGTTTATGAGGGTTCTAAAAAATAGATTATTTTATGTTTTTAAAGCTCTTTACAAGGATCCCAATAAAAATCATTAAAATTTTGCACCTTATGTTCTTTTACAACAACCCCTTCGCTTTCCAATAACTGTTGCATTAAATTAGTACCTTCAAAATGATGTTTCCCACTCAAAAGTCCAACCCTATTAACTACTCTATGTGCAGGAATAGAAATATCACCATGAGCAGCATTCATGGCCCAACCTACTACCCTAGCAGACGATTTCATTCCTAAATACTGGGCAATAGCTCCGTACGTAGTTACTCTCCCTTCTGGTATCAACTTAGCCACTTCATATACCTGTTTAAAAAAATCTTGCTTATCATTTTTCATGATTCCTACTTTAACTATCCTATGCTACAAAAAAACAAAACTTAACGCACAACATCACTAAATACACCCAACAGAATCCTTTCCTTTTCGTTATTTTTGATTCAAAAAACAATTATGTTACTCTTAAATTTTAAAAACTGGTCTTTTAGCAAAACTCAACTACTACCCAATGCACAAAAAGCAATGCTAAAAAAGGATTTTGATACACTACAAACCACCTTAAATTTAGACGTAATAGAAACCTTGATAGAACAGCCCGTAAGCTTATCAAAACTGTTTTTCGAAAACAAAACAACTATTGGAGTTTCCTCTATAAAAAACATAGCATCCTATTACCAATTAATCGATACCATTTTAGAGAAAAAGAACAAAGAAGTAATAGATTATACCGAAGCCAGTCAAGAAGAAATTTACTTTTCTGGAGCCGAAAATCTAAATGCACACTTAAATTCCGAAATTGCTATTTGTGGTATTAACAAACACACAGACGAATCTTTATTTGAAGAATATTGTGAAGATTTTGAACTCACTCCTTTTTCCTTTGAAATACCAGACAACCTATCAACTCGAGACATTTGTGTTTTTACAAACAACACCCTCCTTATCTGCTTAGATTTAATTAAAGACAAAAAAGTTAAAAAAAACTTAATTAAACTACTTCACCAAAACAATATTCAAATTATCAATTTACAGCAAAATCAAATCTCAACAGGCATCTTAAACCTCATTTATTCAGACAATACAATAATCATGTCACAAACCACCAAAGAACTATTTCACAACACACAACTTAGTCAACTAAACAAACATACAATCAAAATTATCAATTGCCCCACTTTAGAACTCGCACAAATCAAACTAAGAGATATTATACTGTAACAACAAAACCATTTAGGGCGTTTCCTTACAGGTCAGGCTATCCGCTATATCTTTTGCTTGTACACAAGGTAAGTTTATAAAGTACTTGTTTACTTAAACAACATTACTAATCTATTCATACATTTTTCTCCAAAGCAAAAGGATGCCGCTACTATCCCTAACGCATCACATACAATCCTATTAAATAATAAAGAAACTCTAAAAGCTATCAACACCCTTAACTTCTACACTGCTAAAACTCTTAACTCCTTAAGCATCATTCTTATCAATATCATAACTTCTAATACCATTTTAAAAATTAAATGTCTTATTAAAAGCATTTAGATAGTGATGATTCCCAACGATTGATTTTATAGTTTCTGGAGTCATTTCTTTGATCATTTTATATAGCCATTGCTTTACTTGTTTTAAATCATCAAATAGATTGTTTTTAAAACGTTTTTTG
>CALHCC010000049.1 GCA_937930675.1 uncultured Flavobacteriaceae bacterium | reverse complement strand
ATTTTTTATCCTCTTCCAAAAATACAATTCCTTACTGTTAAAAAGATCGTATCAAATTAAAAAACTACTTACGATTTAATACAAATCTTAATTTCTATCGCCGAAAAATTCAATCAATTTAACATATCGAGTTCTAAATATAGAACAGATTTATTGATTTAGTCAGTTAAAAACTAATTCTCAGTACTTTGTATCTTACATCAAAAAAAAGACTGATAACAAACGTAACACACTGACAGTTAGTAGATATTAAAAAAGCCTCAAACATATGTTTGAGGCTTTTTTAATACTGTTCAATATAAAATAAAGTTATAGAACTTTAACTTCTACTGCGTTCATACCTTTTCTTCCTTCTTTTAAATCGAATTCTACTTCGTCTCCTTCACGAACTTCATCAATTAATCCAGAGATGTGTACGAAATAATCTTGTTGCGTTTCATTGTCTACGATGAATCCAAAACCTTTAGATTCATTAAAGAACTTTACTGTACCGTTTTTCACTTTTTGTAATGTAATAATTTAATAAAGAACAAACATAGTATTAAAAAAATAAATTACACTATATATTGTATAATTTATTGATTTTTAACAAAAAAAAGCCTGTTATTTAAATAACAGGCTTTTAAACTTTATAGTAAAGAAATCAAATTAAATAACCTGAACGTTTACTGCGTTTAATCCTTTACGACCTTCTTCAACGTCATAAGAAACTTTGTCTCCTTCTGCAATTTCATCAGTTAATCCGTTAATGTGTACAAACACATCTCTACTTCCATCTTCTGGAGTAATAAATCCATAACCTTTTGAATCGTTGAAAAACTTTACTGTACCGTTACTCATAATAATAAATGTATATTTTAAAGTGTGCAAGGTAGTTTAAATATGTTCATTAACATCATTATATTTAAAGTATTTATATAATATATTTTTAAACTATGTTTGCTTAAATACTATAAAACTGTTTTTTATAAATAAAGGGTTGCACAAAAATGTACAACCCTTTATTACAATGGTATGTTATAACTAGGCTAAACTACCTAAGTAGCGTTCTGCATCTAAAGCAGCCATACAACCCGTACCTGCTGCAGTTACCGCTTGTCTGTACTCATGGTCTTGTACATCTCCAGCAGCAAAAACGCCTGGTTTATTGGTTTTTGTAGATTTTCCTTTGGTAAGAATGTAACCACTCTCATTTAAATCTATCTGATCTTTAAAAATTTCTGTATTAGGTTTGTGTCCAATGGCAATAAATACTCCTGTTACGTCAATATTGTGTTTATCTCCAGATTGGTTATTTACCACACGTACTCCTTCTACCACGTTATCTCCTAAAACCTCATCTAATTCTGTATTGTATAATACGTCTATGTTTTCAGTTTTGTTCACTCTGTGTACCATAGCTTTAGAAGCTTTCATGTAATCTTTACGCACTAACATCGTTACTTTATTACAAATATTAGCAAGATAAGTAGCTTCTTCTGCAGCTGTATCTCCAGCTCCTACCACAATTACATCCTGTTTACGATAAAAGAAACCATCGCAAGTAGCACAAGCAGAAACTCCTCCTCCTTTTAATCTTTCTTCGCTTTCTAATCCTAAATACTTTGCTGTAGCTCCTGTAGTAATAATTACGGTTTCAGCTTCAATTTGTTTGGTTCCGTCTACTGTAATTTTATGAATCCCTCCTACTTCATCACTAAAATCAACAGCAGTAGCTAAACCAAAACGAACTTCAGTTCCAAATCTTTCGGCTTGCTTTTTTAAATCTTCCATCATTGCCGTACCATCGGTTCCGTTAGGATATCCTGGAAAATTATCAACTTCTGTAGTCGTTGTTAATTGTCCTCCCATTTGCATACCTGTATACATAACAGGTTTTAGGTCTGCTCTGGATGCATAGATAGCCGCAGTATAACCCGCAGGACCTGACCCGATAATTAAACACTTAATTCTTTCAACAGTATCTGACATATATCTATATTTTTAGAATTTTATGAGTCGCTAAAATAATTCTTTTTTACACTTTTTAGTTAGGAATGTTTATAACTTTTAACAATCACTATTTGTTTGAATATATAGCTGTTTTCATCTATTCAAAAATTGGGTAATCTTATCATTTTAAAAGACATATATTATAGTCTCGTTTTTATTTTAAACCAAGCTTCTTTATTTCACAAAAACTCCTAAATTTAAACTCCAACCTATCATTCATTTTACAAATATCCATTACGCATGAACGCTTCTTTCTCTAAACTTTTCGTAACATTATTTTTATTAATTGTGAGTACTATTACAAACGCACAAAAATTTTCTACGGCAGGTTTTTATCCAATAAAAAATAGCCCTAGAAAAGTCTTTAATTTTAATCCAGGGTGGCGATTTTTTAAAGGAGATGTTAAAAGAGCTGAATTAGAAACTTTTGATGATCACACATGGGAAGCTGCCAATATACCTCATGGATTAGAAATTGTAGAAAAAAATGCAAGCGGAGGTAGAAATTATCAAGGAATTGCTTGGTATAGAAAACAGTTTCATATCACAGACACTTCTAAAAAGAACTACCTGTATTTTGAAGCTATTATGGGGAAATGTATCGTTTGGGTAAATGGTAAAAAGCTAAAGGAACATTTTGGTGGTTATTTACCTTTTGCTGTAGACATTACTGGTGTTGTTAAAAACGGAAAAAATATAGTAGCAGTTAAGACAGACAATAGTAACGACACAACATACTTACCTGGTAAAGCACAAAGTGGACTAGATTTTACTTACATGGGGGGTATTTACAGAGACACCTACTTAATTCAAACCTCACATATTCATGTGTCATTTACAGAACTAAGCACCCAAGTTGCTGGAGGTGGTGTTTTTGTAGGAACTTTAGACGTAAATAAAAACAACGCAAACATAGAAGTAAGAACAGCCTTACAGAACGAGAGTTCACAAAAAAATACGATTATTCTAGTTACTACTATAGAAGATGCTCAACATCACGTTCTAAAAACCACTAAAAAACAATACACTGTAAAACCAAAACACACCAAACAAGTTCGTGATAAAATAAACGTAACCAATATTAAATTATGGCACCCAGACACTCCGCATTTAAACTTTGTAAAAACCGAATTGTTTGTAAACAATCAACTAATAGATGCTATGCGTACTCGAGTAGGAATTCGTCTTTACGAAATGAAAGGTGAAAAAGGACTCTATATTAACAAACAACCTTACAAGACCAAATTAATTGGAGTCAATAAACATCAAGATTATACCTATATAGGAAATGCCCTCCCTAATTCTGGACAATGGAGAGATGTAAAATTGTTAAGAGAAGGTGGTTCTAAAATTATAAGAGTAGGACATTACCCACAAGATCCTGCTTTTTACGATGCTTGTGACGAATTAGGAATGTTAACTACCACGGCAAATCCAGGATGGCATTTCTTTAACTTTAAGAACCCTATTTTTGAAAAACGTTTGTATAACGATACTAGAGAATTGGTTAGAAGAGACAGAAACGTAGCTTCTATTTTAATGTGGGAAACAGCTTTAAACGAAACTCCTGCACAACCTGCAAATGCTATGAATACCATGCATAAAATTGCACATAAAGAATATCCTTTCCCTGGAATGTTTACGGTTACAGATTACCAGGAAGCAGAAAAAGGAGGTTTGGATTTACACTACCATGGTATTAATCCTGCTATCAACTCTTTTAACAGAGAATATGGAGATGGTGGTGAAGTAGACAATTGGAAATCTCAAAATGCAACCACACGAGTAAATATAGAATGGGGAGAACAAGCCTTGTTAAACCAAGCTTTAATACAAGCAGCAACATTAAATAATAGATACAATACTCCTACTTCAAGATTAGGAGGAGCTTTATGGGCGGGCATTGATCATCAAAGAGGATACCACCCAGATCCTTTTTGGGGAGGGTTGCTTAGTGGCGTTCGCGTACCCAAATATGTATATTACTTGTACAAAAGTCAATACAATGCCACTTACAAGGTAAAAGGAATAGAAACAGGTCCTATGATTTTTATTGCACATGAACTTACCCAAATTTCCCCAAAAGATCTAGTTTTCTTTAGCAACTGTGATGCCTTAAACATCACATGGCTCGGTAAAGATTTGGGAACCATCTACCCCTCTAAAGAAGAGCAATACAAACATTTACCACATGCTCCTTTTATCTTAAAAAACGTTTTTGATTTTTCTATAATTAATACCGATTGGCGTAAAAAAACAAATCAAATTGAATTAGTGGTAAAAGGAATGATTGATGGAAAAGTAGTACTTACAAAAACTAAAAATTATGCGGAAAGAACTTCGGGTTTAAAGTTAAGTATGGATGGACAAGGACTTCCTTTAAAAGCAGACGGATCCGATATCATACCTATTAGAGCTACCGTGGTAGATACAGATGGAGTTAAAAAAGTATTAGCTTCTGAAGAGGTTTATTTTGAATTAAAAGGAGATGCCTCCTTAATCGGAACCAATCCTGTAAAAACAGAAATGGGAATTGCTACTATTTTGGTAAAAGCGGGTATGCAACCAAGTGATATTACCATCAAAGCATATTGTAAAGGACTAAATGCTGATACCATTCACTTAAAATCTAGAAAGTGTGATGATTTGTTTTTATACGATGATGCTTATCTAAAAACATCCGTAACACCTAAAAAAAACAATGTAATTACCATTAAAACAAACACCACCAATTTGTCTACAGATGTTTTAAAACTACATCAAGAAATTAACGATTTAAAACTAATTATTACAGGTAAAGAACAAGAGTTGATGGAATTTAGAAATCGTAAAAAAGCAAATTAAACAAATACTAATTAACAAAGTCCGATTCATACTTCTATGAATCGGACTTTGTTAGTATTAATCTTATACGTTAAATGACTATCTAAACTGAGCAGCCAATCTTCTTGCCTCTGGTAAATACGCATTTAAATTTGCTATTCTGCTACTATTAGATGGGTGTGTACTTAAAAACTCTGGCTGAGAACCTCCGCCTAAGGCTTTCATTCGTTCCCAAACTCTCACTGCTTCCTGTCCATTGTATCCTGCCATAATCATAAATACCAAACCTAATTTATCAGCTTCTGTTTCATGCGTTCTACTGTATTTTAACATACCTAATTGAGAACTCACTCCATAAGCCATGTTCCATAATTGTTGAGATTTTGCATTCTGAGTAGACGTTCCTATAGCAATAGCCGCTCCTCCTAACTGTTGAATTCGGCTAGAACTCAAACGTTCTTGCCCATGTTTTGCAAACGCATGTGCTACCTCGTGCCCCATAATAGCGGCAATACCGTCTGTATTTTTTGCTACGGGTAAAATTCCCGTGTAAAAAACCACTTTACCCCCTGGCATACACCAGGCATTTAATTGTTTATCTTCTACCAAATTAAATTCCCAACGGTAACTATCTGCTTCAGAAGACATGTTATTTCTTCTCATAAATCGATCAACAGCTTTGGAAATTCTTGCTCCTACTTCTTTTATTTCTCTAGATTGATTAGAATTACTAACCACCTTGTTTTCTTTTAAAAAAGAATTGTATTGGGTAAAACTGGTAGGTAAAACAGAAGCATCAGACACGTAATTAAATCTTTTCCTTCCTGTAATAGGTACTGTAGTACATGCTACTAATAAACTTGTAGCCAATATAGATGATATTACTTTATTCATGATAAAATTCTTTTATTTACAAACAAATATACTACTTGAAACTAAAAAACGTAATGATTCCTTGGAATAATCGACTGAATTTGTAAACAAATCAACCCATGAAAAAAATAATTTTAACCTTCGCTTTATTCCTACTCTCCATACATCAAACTACTTTTGCTCAAGAAAAAGTACATAAATCGGATGCGGAATGGAAAAAAGAACTGACCCAAGAACAATACTACATTTTACGACAAAAAGGTACAGAATACGCATTTAGTGGCGAGTACAACAAACATTATAAAAAAGGAATCTACCATTGTGCAGGCTGCAAAACCCCTCTTTTTAAATCTGAAAACAAATTTGACTCTGGTACAGGGTGGCCTTCCTTCGATCGTCATATCAATAGCAATGTTGGCTTTTTAGAAGATCGTAAATACGGAATGGTAAGAACCGAAATTATTTGTAACGTATGCGATGGGCATTTAGGACATGTATTCCCTGATGGACCTAGAGAAACGACCGGAAAAAGATACTGTGTAAATTCTGCTTCTTTAACTTTTAAAAATGCAGAAAGTAAAAAATAATAATCAAATATATTTGATTCCTCCTATTTAAATAAATTTCATCACATTTTTATAAAAAAACCTTCCGTAACAGGAAGGTTTTTTGTTGTAAATAAAGCCTTTAAAAATTACTATATTCTTGTATATTTGCAACTCAACTTTAACCAAAGTAAATCAAAGCATATGTTTAATAATTTATCAGATAAATTAGATAAAGCCTTACACCTTTTAAAAGGACACGGAAAAATAACAGAAGTAAATGTTGCAGAAACATTAAAAGAGGTACGTAGAGCCTTGTTAGATGCCGATGTAAACTTTAAAATAGCCAAAGATTTCACAAAAAGAGTTAAAGAAAAAGCCATTGGGCAAGATGTATTAACTACGTTAAATCCAGGGCAATTAATGGTAAAGTTGGTTAAAGACGAATTAACCGATTTAATGGGAGGTGAAACCGCTGGTGTAAATCTATCGGGAAATCCAACCGTTATTCTAATGGCTGGTTTACAAGGTTCTGGTAAAACTACCTTTTCTGGTAAATTAGCTAACTTTTTAAAAACTAAAAAAACAAAACAAGTTTTATTAGTAGGAGCCGATGTATATCGTCCTGCTGCCATCAATCAGTTGCAAGTGGTTGGAGAGCAAATAGGTGTAGAAGTATATGCAGAGAGCGACAATAAAAATCCTGTAGAAATTGCACAAAACGCTATTGCACATGCAAAAGCAAATGGAAAGAATACTGTTATTATAGATACCGCAGGTCGTTTGGCTATTGATGAGGCTTTGATGACCGAGATTTCTAACATTCATAAAGCGGTAAACCCACAAGAAACCCTTTTTGTGGTAGACTCTATGACAGGTCAGGATGCAGTAAACACTGCCAAAGCTTTTAACGATTTGTTAAATTTTGACGGAGTTGTTTTAACCAAATTAGATGGTGATACACGTGGTGGAGCTGCCTTAACCATAAAATCTGTGGTTAACAAACCGATTAAATTTATTGGTACTGGAGAAAAAATGGAAGCAATTGATGTTTTCTATCCAGATCGTATGGCCGATCGTATTTTGGGAATGGGAGATGTTGTTTCTTTAGTAGAACGTGCCCAAGAACAATTTGATGAACAAGAAGCTAGAAAACTTCAAAAGAAAATTGCCAAAAATCAATTTGGTTTTGATGATTTCTTAAGTCAAATTCAACAAATCAAAAAAATGGGGAACATGAAAGACTTGGTAGGAATGATACCAGGTGCTGGAAAAGCCTTAAAAGATGTAGATATTGATGACGATGCTTTTAAAGGAATTGAAGCGATTATAAAATCGATGACTCCTTTAGAAAGAACAGAACCTAAAACCATTAATGCTTCTCGTAAAAAAAGAATTGCCAAAGGATCTGGTACTAGTATTACCGAAGTAAATCAATTGTTAAAGCAATTCTTCCAAATGAGTAAAATGATGAAAATGATGCAAGGTGGAGGTGCTAAAAAAATGATGCAAATGATGGGCGGAATGAAAGGTGGAATGCCTGGAATGTAATTTTTTAGTACTTAGTACAGAGTAGTTAGTCGTCAGTTTTCACAAAGGCTACATCATATAAAACTCAGTACTTAGTACCTTGTACTTAATACTAAAACGAAAGAGATGACAATATTAGATGGTAAAAAAACATCTGCAGACATTAAATCTGAAATTGCAGAAAGAGTTAAAGAATTAAAAGCAAAGGGTAAAAAAACACCTCATTTAGCAGCTGTTATTGTAGGAAACGATGGTGCTAGTAAAACCTACGTAGGTGCTAAAGTAAAAGCTTGTGAATTGGTTGGATTTGAATCTACTTTGGTAGAATTACCCGAAGAAACTACAGAAGCTGCCTTATTAGCTAAAATAGAAGAGTTAAATACTAACGATGCTATAGATGGATACATTGTACAATTGCCTTTACCCAAACATATTGATGAGCATAAGGTTTTATTAGCCGTAGATGCTACCAAAGACGTAGATGGTTTTCATCCTACCAACGTAGGTAGAATGGCTTTAGAATTGCCTACCTTTTTACCTGCTACTCCTTATGGAATTATGGAATTGTTAGAGCGTTACCAAGTTCCTACTTCTGGTAAAAATGTAGTAGTAATTGGTCGTTCTCACATTGTGGGTAGACCTATGAGTATTTTAATGAGTCAGCGTAGAGCCGCTGGAGATGCTACCGTTACGGTTGCTCATTCTAGAACAGAAAACCTAAAAGAATTAACACTAAATGCAGACATTGTAGTGGTTGCCTTAGGTGTTGCCGAGTTTTTAACAGGTGATATGGTAAAAGAAGGTGTTACCATTATTGATGTAGGTATTACACGTATTAAAGACGATAGTAAAAAGAATGGTTTCCGTTTGGCTGGAGATGTTCATTTTGAATCTGTAGCTCCAAAAGCAGAATTTATTACTCCTGTACCTGGAGGTGTTGGACCTATGACCATTGCTATGTTGTTAAAAAACACATTATTGGCTGGAGAACAAAAAAGTTAAACTTTATAGTACATAAAGCAAAAAAAAAGTCCTTTTAAAATAATTTTAAAAGGACTTTTTTTATATATCTAATCTTCTACTCAAACCAAACTGTTAACGATGTAAACTTAGCATCGTTAGGTATTTGTGCTTTATCTATTTCTCCTAATTTAAACGCTTTAATCCCTAACGCCTTTTTATCCATAGTTAATGTTGCGTTAATATCTTTTACAAATACAGTTACTAAGTGAAAAGAAGCTTCTAACCTTTCTATGGTATGATGGATGTTTACATCGTTAAATGTAGAAGACAAATTGGTTTCCGTAGCTGTTTTGTAATCATTACTAAACACCGTAACACTTTTTATTTTTGATACAGAATCTAAAGGATTTACAGGAGAAATGGACAATAATAAGGTGCCTCCTTTTTTATAAATCAAATGAGTATCATTTTCTAAGATATATGCGTTTTTATTTCCAAAATCTCCTTCGCTATATCTAGAGACAATAGAATCGTTTTTAAACAATTGTTTTAAATCTTGAACCGTTGTTGTATTCGTAATACTACCTACCTTGTTCAATGCTATTTCATGATCTGTTTTGGTACAAGCAAAAATGGTAGTTAATACCACTACAAAAGCTATTATTTTTTTCATCTAACTTAAATTTTAGACAAAGTTACACAAATAGTCTTTTTAATTTATAAAGCTCACTTTCTTTATGTTGCAAATAATTTTTATTATTTAATTTCTTGTATCTTTGCACACCCAAAAACAACAACGATGGATACGAACACCAAAAACCTTGTAAATAAAGGTATTATGTTACCTCTTATGGAAGAATTTTACACCATACAGGGAGAAGGAAACCATACAGGAACGGCAGCATATTTTATAAGAGTGGGTGGTTGTGATGTTGGCTGTCATTGGTGTGATGTAAAAGAGAGTTGGGATGCCAATTTGCATCCTCCTACGCATGCAGATATTATTGTAGAAAACGCTAGTAAATATGCAAAAACCATTGTAATTACAGGTGGGGAACCTTTAATGTGGAACATGCAATACTTAACAGCATCTTTACAAAACAAAGGTTTAAAAACACACATCGAAACTTCTGGAGCTTATCCATTAACAGGACAATGGGATTGGATTTGCCTATCTCCTAAAAAAACAAAAATGCCTCTGGATAAAATTTACACAGAAGCCAACGAGTTAAAAATGATTATTCACAATCAAAGTGATTTTGAGTTTGCAGAACAACAAGCCGCTAAAGTTTCTGATACTTGTACTTTGTACTTACAGCCAGAATGGAGTAAAAAAGAAAAAATGACTCCAATAATTGTCGCTTATGTAATGAAACACCCGCAATGGAAAATTTCTTTACAAACACACAAATACTTAAACATTCCTTAAGCTTAAGCTATAACTTTGTTTGTACTAAAGATAAAATATATTGAAATTGAGCTTCTTTAGACATTTCTGAATTGTCTATTTCAACAGCATCTGTTGCTTTTACCAAAGGAGAATCTTTTCGGGTCGTATCCAACTCATCTCGTTCTACTACATTATCATATACTTCTTTAAAAGTAATGTTTGTAGTCCCTTTTGCTAACATTTCATCGTACCTTCTTTGTGCTCTTGTTTCAGGAGAAGCTGTCATAAACAATTTTAATTCTGCATCAGGAAACACCACTGTTCCTATATCTCTACCATCCATTACAATACCTTTAGAGCTTCCCATTTGTTTCTGTATCGCTACTAATTTTTGTCTTACTTGAGGGATTGCAGCCACTTTACTCACATAAGAAGATACTTCTAAACCTCTTATCTTATCTTCTACATTTACAGCATTTAAGTATACTTCTGAAAAACCCAATTGTTGATTGTAAACAAACGAAATATTTATGTTCTCTAAATTTTCAATTAACTCTTGTGTCTTAACAACTCCATCATCAACTAAATGTTGTTCCAATGCAAACAGAGCTACTGTTCTATACATAGCTCCAGTATCTACATAAACATACCCTAATTCTTTGGCTAATTGTTTTGCTACAGTACTTTTTCCTGTAGATGAAAAACCATCTACAGCAATGGTAATTTTTAAAGACATGAATTATAAATGTAAAGTTAAACCAAAAGTACTGTATTTAGCACCTTCTTGAAATTTTGAAAAAGCATAATCAAACTTAACATACTTGGTATTAAATCCAAATCCATAAGACAAACCTGCTCCTGTTCTTACTTCGCTTAATCTAAATTCTCTAGCTCTTCTATGATTGTAACCTATTCTTAGATTTAATTTTTTATCTGGCCACAATTCTGCTCCTACAGAAAGGTGTCTTAGTGCATTTGCAACATCACTAATATCCTCTTGCATTACCGTTCCATCCAATGCTACTTCTTCTTGTGAGGGATTAGATTCGCTAATATCCCAATTATTTAACTCATCTACAGCTCCATAAAATTTTAAAGGAATGTGTTTTAATTTGTACTCTGCAGAAACAATTACATTATTTGCTATTTGTTCTTCTCTATCTGTAAAATTGGTTAGTTGTTTTCCATTATTTCTTACCACCAAGGCCATTACAAAAGGAACATAAGGATGCGTATACGTAACACCTAAGTCGTATAACAAAGCGGACGATGTAAACGTATCTATTTTAGAAGAAATATATTTTATAGCCAATCCAAAAGTAAGATCCTGATACGCATAACCATAACCTATAGAAATGGCTAAATCTCTTGCTCCAAACTCTCCTATAATCGTAGGTCCTGAGGCATTGGTTCTCTCTAAACTACCATAATCAAAATATTGAACTCCAAAAGAAGCAATTCCGTATTTAGGAAAAATAGATTTTACATAAGATGCAGAACCTACTTTAATATTTGCAATATAATTTACAAAATTGGCTGATACATCACCATCTATCGTTTCGTTTACAATAGAAGGATTCCATATAACTTGACTCGCATCGTTTTTAGAAGTTAAAGTAACACCCCCTAATGCAATCTGTTTTGGGGAAGTAGGTAAGTTTAAAAATGGATACAATGTTTCTCCTCCTACTTGAGAATAAACACCTTGAAAAAGAAAAACAAAAAGAATTACCGCTATATATCTCATTACCTATACTACCTATCACAAATATAAACGCAAAAAACGATTTTTTGGTATGAAAAACATCTTTTTAACTCGTTATTTTTTTATGTATTGCAATTACTTTTTTTTGTAGCCCCGCATCATCATCATTTTCTATGATAAAATCTGCTTTTTCTACTTTTTTTTCTTGAGACCATTGATGCTCCATTCGTAACAAAACTTCTGATTCTTTTACTTGATCTCTTTTTACAACTCTCTGAATCCTTACTTCCAAAGGAGCTGTTACTACAATTACTTTATCACACAAATGTTCATTCTTATTCTCAAACAAAATAGCACTCTCATACAAAACATAATTATGATGTGTGTGTGTTTCTGCAAAAGAGTTTAAGGCTTTATGAACTTGAGGGTGTACAATTGCATTGAGTTTGCTTAGTAACAAACGATCTTTAAAAACTTTAGAAGCAATATAAGGTCTATTTAAAATACCATCGACATAAGCTTCTTGTCCTAATAAAGCAACAATTCGTTTTTTAATTTCAGTAGAACCATTCATTAATTTCTTTGCTTCTACATCTGCTATAAAAACGGGAACTCCTAGTTCTTTAAATAAATTTAATACGGTTGTTTTTCCACTCCCAATTCCACCTGTAAGTCCTACAACCATTATTTTAATATTAAATATTCTACTTTATCGGTTTGTAAAGTAATAGACGAAACAGATACTGGCTTTTTTACCAACTGAATATCTATATACTTGTCTCCTTTTGTTCCAAAATCTGCAATCATCATAAAGTCGTTTTCTTTTATTTGATTAAATTCTGACAATTTTACCTGGCAACTTACTTTTACCTTTTTAGGATAAATAACAATCCCTTCTTGCGTTGCATTTACAATTTGAACAGGTAACGTGATTGTTTTCTCTGTTACTTTGTCTACTGCCACATGCAATTGCACCGTTTCTGTGCTATATGTTACATTGTTTATACTAGGCTTTACAATAGCTAGACGTTGTGAAATAGGCAACATCACATCCAACTGTTCAAAAGGTTCTAAGGCTAGTCGATTTATTTTTTGCAACTGTAATTCTGGACCCGAAATTTCAATAGAATCAGGAATTATTTTTTTGCCTTCAAAAGAATTGTACCCTAGGTGGTATTGAATTTTTACATTGGGCACTACAGGAACCTTTTTAAAACTTTTATTTCCAAGTTTTAAAAACAAGTCTTCTTCTAATACCTCTACTACTTCTACTCGATCACTTACATGTAGTCTTACTTGTTTTAATAAATTGGAATTAGATAGATAATATTGATATTTATCTTTTTGCTGAATATTTTTTAGCGAAATTTCTAATACATTACTAGAAAAGGCTTTCTTAAAAAAATAAAATCCTAATGTGTGTAACCTCACAGAAAGAGTTTGGATGGGTGTTTCCTGAAAAACATACTTTGGAGGTACATCTACATACTTTATTTTGTACTGTATCACCTGATGGTATTCTTTAGATAGCTGACTAACAAACCAAAAAACACTTGTACATATAATAAATAGCAAAAACACGTAGTGTCTTTTTTTACTAAATATAAATTTAAAATGTTCTTTAATGGCTATCATAATACGCTAAAATAACAAATGATCTAGGATTTAAAAGAAAAAAGGTCTTTAGAATACCTAAAGACCTTTTATAAAAAAACGAATCTGAATTATTTTTTCTCAGGTTCGTTGTACTTTTTGGTTAGCTCAATATTTAAAGCCGATTTTTCTAACAACAACTTACCTGCATTGGTTTCTACCATTACAGTACCTTCATTAACCTCTACCAGTTTTCCATGAATTCCACCTGTGGTTACCACCTTTGTTCCTTTTTTTAAGGACTCTTTAAACTTTTTTTCATTTCTACTTCTCTTTACCTGAGGAATAATCATAAAGAAAACAATAAAGATGGCCATTATTACTAAAAATATCGGGCTCATTGGACTTTCTTGCAATACAATCATGTTAATTTTTATTTTTAACGAATTTAAAATTTATTTTTTTTCAAATATAAATAGAGATTTACAATGTACCTCTACCTATTTTATTTAATCTTCCTGTTTTCTCAAAATCTTTCCAAATTTTATCTAAAACTCCATTAATAAACACCCCACTTTTTGTGGTTGAATAGTCTTTTGCTATTTCTATATACTCGTTAATAGTAGCTTTTACAGGAATGGATGGAAATTTTAAAAACTCACAAACTCCCATTTTAATTAAAATCATGTCTAAGTCTGCAATTCTATCTGTTTCCCAGTTAGGTGTTTTGTCTACCACCTCTTCTTCAAACTTATGTAAATTCAACACGGTTTTTTTAAACAAGTCCGAGACATATTGTTCATCATCACTGTTTTTATACAAACGTCCAATAACAAAAGTATCCGTATTTTCTAATTCTAATAATGTTTTTACTACCCATGTATTTACAAAAGGAATATCATCTACCCAACTAATATTTATCCCTTCAAAATATGCAGCTAATTTTTCGTTAGGAGCAATGAATTCTGAAAAAAGTCGGACAATAAATTTTTTATCTTTCTTAAAACTCCCTTCTTTTGATTTCATGTAATCTTTATATAAATTACTATCTAGTAGTTCTTTATATATATTCGCTACATATTTGTCATCTAAATACCAATTATTTAAATTGTTCTCTTCTATATAGTTTTGTAAAGAAACACTTTGTTTTAAAATGTTAATTACTTTATTATCTATAAATTTTTTGTTGGGATTTAACTCTTCGGGAGTTGCTAAATGTTTTTGTTTAGATGCTTCTAAGGTATTTTCTGCTAACAGATTTATTCTTACCAACATGTCTAAAGATAATATGTACAAATCGTACATTTTATCAATACTTTGTCTTAAGAATTTTTCTTCTTTAACAATATTATCACTTTTTGAATGAGTCATTGCGTAAACCGATTGCATCACTTTTACACGTATATGTCTTCTGTTAATCATCTAAATAAAGAGCTTATTTTTTATAGTTACAAAAGTACTACTTAAATACATTTCTTGAAAGATTAACTTAAAATATTAACAATTTCTTTTTATAAAGGCAATAAACAATTACCATTGCGGTTTGTAATAAGTATTAATTATAAAATACCATTGTTTTTAACGAGGCTTATGCTTTTTTAAGGTCTTCACAAATAAATACTTTATCTTCGTTAGCTCAAAAAACGTCTATCCTTTTTAATGAAAGAATTAAAATATATCAATCAGTTTTTTTACAAGTACAAATTTCGTTTGTTATTAGGTATTTTAATTTCTATTGCATCTAGGTATTTAGCGGTTAAAGTTCCAGAAATTGTAAAAAACTCTGTAAACGTTGCAAACGATTATCATTTGGGGGCAATTACCGATATTGAACTTGTACAAAAAAATTTGCTTCACAACATTTTACTCATTATAGGTTTGGCTATTCTCTCTGGATTCTTTACGTTTTTAATGAGGCAAACCATTATTGTCACTTCTAGATTGATTGAATTTGATTTAAAAAACAATATTTATCAGCAATACCAACGTTTAAGTTTAAATTTTTATAAAAAAAATAGAACGGGGGATTTGATGAATAGAATTAGTGAAGATGTAAACAAAGTTAGAATGTATGTAGGTCCTGCTATTATGTACACGATTAATATGTTGGTTATGTTTTCTGTAGCCATTTACAAAATGATACAGATTGATGTAAAACTAACCTTATATACCTTAATTCCATTCCCTATACTTTCACTTTCTATTTTTATTTTAAGCAAAAACATTCATTTAAGAAGTACCTTGGTACAAGAACAATTGTCTAGATTAACCACCTATACACAAGAAGTCTTCTCAGGAATTAATGTGATTAAATCGTATGCAATAGAACATATTTCTCAAAAAGATTTTGGTGCCATTGTAGAAAGTAACAAAGAAAAAAACGTTCATTTATATAAAATACAAGCGTTTTTCTTTCCTTTAATGATTTTGTTAATTGGTGCCTCTAACATTATTGTTTTGTATGTTGGAGGGATGCAGTATATTAAAGGCTATATTAGTATTGGTGTAATTGCAGAGTTTATTATGTATACCAACATGTTAACATGGCCTGTAGCTATTGTAGGATGGGTAACTTCTACCATACAACAGGCAGAGGCTTCTCAAAAAAGAATTAACGAATTTTTAGATCAAAAACCTGAAATAGAAAACAACTCAGAGCAAATAACTCTCATACAAGGAGCCATTGAGTTTAACAATGTCTCTTTAACCTATGACGATACTAATATTACCGCTCTTAAAGATGTTTCCTTTTCTATACATCCTGGAGAGACCTTAGCCATTATCGGAAAAACAGGTTCTGGAAAATCTAGTATTCTTAATCTAATTAGTCGATTATACGACACAACTAGCGGACATATAAAAATAGACAAACAACCTATTGATGCTCTTAATATCTACAATTTAAGAAACAACATTGGTTTTGTTCCTCAAGATCCTTTTTTATTTTCTGACACGATTAGCAATAATATTAAGTTTGGAAAAGAAAACGCTACCGAAGCAGAAATTACACATGCTTCTAAACAAGCCGTTGTACACAACAACATTATAGGATTTAAACAGCAATACAATACCGTTTTAGGAGAGCGAGGTGTTACGTTGTCTGGAGGGCAAAAACAACGAATATCTATTGCTAGAGCTATTATTAAAAAACCAACGATTTATATTTTTGATGATTGCTTGTCTGCCGTAGATACAGAAACCGAAGAAAAAATATTGACCAATTTAAAACAAATTAGTGCTAAAAGTACTACGATTATTGTAAGTCATAGAATTAGTGCAGCTCAATTGGCCGATAAAGTTATAGTATTAGACCAAGGAAAAATTGTGCAACAAGGAACGCATATCGAGCTTGTAAATATTTCTGGGATTTATCAAGAAACCTACAAACAACAATTAGAAGAAAAAGAAATAGAATAATTTTAGTCTGAAATAATTATTTTTATATATTTGGATAGCTAACGATAATCAACCAAAAATGAAAGAAAGAGAAGGGCAAGAAGAAATTTTTTCTCAAATCCTAAGAGCCGGTAGAAGAACCTATTTTTTTGATGTTAGATCCACAAAAGCAGGAGATTATTACCTTACTATTACCGAAAGTAAAAAATTCACACATGATGATGGTACCTTCCATTATCAAAAACACAAAATCTATCTTTATAAAGAAGATTTTACCGAATTTTTAGAACACTTACAACAAGCTACTGATTTCATTATTAATGAAAAAGGAGCAGAGGTAATTAGCGAAAGACATCAGAAAGACTTTAAAAAAGACGATGAAGAAACGTCAACTAACAAAAGTTTTGAATCTACAGAGACTGCAGATTTTACAGAAGTAAATTTTGAAGATATATAACAAAAAACTCAGCGAATTCGCTGAGTTTTTTGTTTGCTAAATCTATGTAAGCTTTATTTATCTTAACAGACTCATTTATTAAATCACTAAAACCTATCAAAATGAGTTTAACCCAACAATTAGAAGAAGTAAAAAAAGCAGGAGCTGCTAACATACCTGCAGAAGCTTATGCTATTATGACAAAAGCTACAGAAGATTTAGTTAAAACAGAACTTTCTAAAAAAGCTCCTAAAAAAAACGAAACACTTAAACCTTTTAAGTTGCCTAATGTTAAAGGCAATACTGTTTCTTTAAAAAATATATTATCTAAAGGAAAAGCCGTTATTTCTTTCTACAGAGGAGGTTGGTGTCCTTATTGTAATTTAGAATTAAAAGCATTAAATGCTATATTACCTCAACTTAAAGAATTAAATACCAGTCTTGTTGCTATTACTCCAGAAACTCCTGACAACTCTTTAAGTACTTCTGAAAAAAACGAATTAGAATTTGATATTTTAACAGATCATAACAATGAATATGCTAAAGAATTAAATTTAGTTTTTAAAATGCCAAAAGAGTTACAAGAAATTTATGCTTCTTTTAACTTGCATGTAGACAAACACAATGGTAATGCCAATTTTGAATTGCCAATACCGGCTACTTTTATTATTGATGCAAATGGTACTGTACTTCATTCTTTTGTTTCAGAAGATTATACTGAAAGGTTAGATCCTAAAAAAATATTAGAAGTTTTAGCTAAGTAAGTCAATCTAAAAAGCCTTGAGTATTCTATCAAGGCTTTTTAACTTTAACTTAAAAAAATACTTACTGTAAAAACTGAAGTACTTTCTGATTAAATGTTTTAGAAGCTTCTATGTTTACCACATGTCCACAATTAGGGATAACTTCTAACAAACTATTATCATGAGTTTTAACTATTTTTTTTACACTGGGTAAAAACATGTAATCTTGTATTCCCATGATATAAAAAACAGGAGTATTTATTTTCTTTGTTCTAAAAAACAACAATAGTTTATTAACTCCTGAAACTAAGGAAAACCAATTTACAAACTCTTTTTGATTCATTTTTTTAGCTTCATTTACAAAAAAATCTCTTGACTTTTTATGATTCTTTTTAGGCATAATAATAAAAGCAAAAAACTGATATAACCACATATATGGCACCAAACTTCTTAAAAGCAAACCTAGTTTCATTAAAAACTGAGCTCTAAAATTTAAATACATAACGGCTCCTCCCATCACAAGAGAAATAGTTCTATGTGTATGCCTATGTGCAATATCCATAATTACAATAGTTCCCAAAGAAATGCCTATAAAATGAGATTTTTTAATTTTTAAATGATCTAACACTTCTATTACCTCATTAGATATATTTTTAAATGTATAAGTGTTTCTTACATGTGTAGATTTAGACTTTCCGTGACCTCTTAAATCTATCAACAAAAGATTGTAACACTCCTTAAAAGCTCTTATTTGAGAAAACCAAATAGAACTACTCCCCCCTGCCCCATGAACAAAAGTAACCCAAGGCTTCTCTTTAGAAGAAAAGTATGTTTTGTAGCTTAACATTTAATTTTTTTATTAAAAGTAAAAAGCTCTGCTAAATGCAGAGCTTTTTTATTTTTTTAGATCGTATAAATAATACTTCTTAATAATCTCCTAAAGTAACAGGATTTTGAGCCAATGCACTTTCTAATTGCTCATCGTTAGGAGCTTTACCATGCCAAGCGTGTGTATGCATCATAAAGTCAATTCCGTTCCCCATTTCTGTATATAATAAAATACAAACGGGTTTCCCTTTACCTGTTAAAGCTTGTGCTTGTTTTATACCTGCAATAATAGCTTCAATATCATTTCCTTCTTTAATTTCTAAAACATCCCAACCAAAAGATTCGAATTTAGCTTTTAAAGACCCCATAGGCATTACTTCATCTGTAGTACCATCAATTTGCTTTAAATTTACATCTACAGCAGCTATATAATTATCTACATTTTTACCCGCAGCATACATAATAGCTTCCCAATTCTGTCCTTCTTGCAATTCTCCATCACCGTGTAAACTATACACTAAACGATTGTCTCCATTTAATTTTTTAGCTTGTGCTGCTCCAATAGCCACACTCATTCCTTGACCTAAAGATCCAGAAGCCACTCTTACGCCTGGTAATCCTTCGTGTGTTGTTGGATGCCCTTGTAATCTAGAATCTAACAATCTAAACGTTGCCAATTCTGATACTGAAAAATAACCACTACGAGCTAATACACTATAAAAAACAGGAGAAATATGTCCATTAGACAAAAAGAAAACATCTTCTTCTTTTCCATCCATTTGAAAGTTAGCTGCATTGTGTTTCATAATTTCTTGATACAATACAGAAATATATTCTGCACACCCTAATGAACCTCCGGGATGACCTGAGCTTACAGCATGTACCATACGTACAATATCTCTTCTAACTTGTTGTGTAAAATCTTTTAGCTCTTGAATCGTTGCCATTATAAATTATTTTGTGTGGCAAAAATACAGTTTTATTTACGTAGCACAAATTATTTTTATTTCTATATCTCCTTATTTAACAATTTTTTAGTGAACGTACCTAAAAAATTATCTTATTTATCATTCTAAAAAATAATATAATCTTTATAGTTTCTCTATATTTACTACAATTCGTAATTTAATTTATTAAAATTATAACAACTAAAAAATGAAAGAAGAATACATTGGAATTGATGTTGGAGGAACAAATGTTAAATTTGGTATTGTAAACCAAGAAGGTACTATTTTAAAGAAAATTAAATACCCAACTATTGATTTACGTAAAACAACTAACTTTATAGATTCTTTTTCTGACAAAATAGGCATTCATTTAAAAGACAATCCTCACATACAAAAAGTAGGTATTGCTGTACCTGGTCTAATTTCTAAAAACCGACGAAGTACTGTTTTTATGGCTAACATTTCAGAATTTAATAACGTACCACTACTTGATATTTTAGAAGAAAAACATCCTAACATTTCTTTCTTTTTAGAAAACGATGCCAATGCTGCTGCTATTGGAGAACTAAATTTTGCTAAGAAAGATATCCCCGAAGACTTTCTATTTTTAACACTCGGTACCGGTTTGGGTAGCGCAGCTGTTTTAGATGGAGAAATTTTTAAAGGTGGAAATGGAAATGCTATGGAAGCAGGACACATTATTACCTCTAATGGTAAAACTGCCGAAGAAAACATGGGTAAAAAAGCTATTGTAGAAATGGCTTTAAAAAAAATCAAAAAAGGAAAAAAAACATCCTTAAATAAAAAGAATTTAACTACCAAAGAAATTATTTTAGCGGCCATAAATGAAGATCCAATAGCTTTAAAAGTTTTTAAAAAAGTAGGAACTATTTTAGGAGAAGCTATTGTTAGTTCTATACGAATTTTGGATATTGATACTGTTTATATAGGTGGTGGTGTTAGCAAAGTTTTTAATATATTAAATAAAAGTATGTACAAAGAGATTCATAAAAGGCTCCCTGAATATTATACTAAAAATTTAACCATTAATCTTGCTTCTTTAGGTAATGATGCTGGAATTATAGGTGCTGCTGCTTTGTGTTTTAATAAAAAATAAATTCTCTTTAAAAATACTAGTTAAAATAATTTAAACGCAATCTTTAAATTAGTCCTTTTACGATTCTATCATACTCAATACTGATAACATAAATCAATAAAAAAAAACTCAACAGATAAAAACACCTTGTAACATTCTATCTCACAAGACATTTTGTCTTCAGAATTTTAAGTTACAAAGTACTTTTTTTTAAAATTAAAAAACATTATTTTTAGTATATCAAAAACTAATATTTTCTATAAACAACTAATTATTTCACAGAAATGTATAAATTAATTTTTACTGCTGTCCTTTTAAGTACAGTTACCATGAATGCTCAAAAAGCTGAAACGAAGATTAAAAATGTAGTTACTAATAATGTTAGTAGTCCATTAAAATCTCAAATTCAAAATTCTAAAAGCAAAATCAATGAAGAAAAAGAACGAATTGTAAAAGCAAATACAGCTTTGCTTAATGATTCTAAAAACAAATTAGCGAAGGCCGAAGAAAAATATAAAAATGCTACAGCCTTATATGAAAAAGAAAAAGCTGCTTACAAAGCTACAGTAGCTACAGAAAAAAAGAACATTAAAACGTTAACTTCAGAAATTAAAAAGTATCAATAATTTCTGTTTTTAAGAATAATAAAGACCTCATGATTTAATTTATGAGGTCTTTTTATTGATGTAAATTTAACTTATGAAATCAGCCACTGTAAAACTACTTAAAAAGGAATTAGAAAATTTAGACCGAACCGATTTAACGGAAATTATCATACGCTTGTCTAAATTTAAAAAAGAAAATAAAGAACTTCTTTCTTATTTAATTTTTGAATCTGCAGACGAAACTACCTATGTAAATGATATTAAAATTGAAGTAAATACTTTATTTAATACAATGAATTGTAATTCTTATTTCTATATGAAAAAAACAATTCGTAAAATTTTAAAGATTATTAAAACCTATATTCGATATTCTAACGTTCAAGAAACAGAGGTTGAGCTTTTATTATACTTTTGTACAAAATTAAAAGCAGTAAAACCTTCTATTTCTAACCATGTACAATTAAATAATTTATACCATCGAGAATTAAAATCTATAGCTTGTAAAATTCAAAAACTACATCCTGATTTACAATACGATTATACTCAACATTTAAATACTCACATTGAGTAAAACAAATTTACTACAACTACAAAAAATATCACTCAACAACATTAAGCTTTGCATTATTCTTTTTAAGCTCTTGAAGTTGATTTTTAGGTATTTCTGGAGTATTGTAAACATTTAACAACTCTAAATTATTTAATTGTTTTAGTCCTGTAATGTCTGTAATGGTTGTATGATCTACATACAGTTTTTTAAGTTCTGTACATTGAGAAATAATAGTCATAGCTTGATTGTCTAATGTATTTCTACTTAAACGCAACCAAATAATTTGATCTTTAAAAGGAAGTAAACTCTGTAAAATATCCATCGTGAGTTTTTGTCCTACCTCAGGATAAAAAGAAACATCTAAACCATAACCATCAGGTAGTGCATTTACATAAAATCCTTTTTCTACTAAAGGAGAAACATCAACATCGGTAGCTACAATTACCTTATGAGCAGAAAAACTAGTTTCTTGTACTAACAACTCCATTTCTTTATCCGATAACTTTAAACTACCAATCGTTGCTTTTTGTTTAGCTTCTGAATTGATCCAACTTGCTATTATTTTTACTTGTGCTGGCGTTAATGGTTTTTTACCATCTGTGGGCATAAATTTTTTATCTCCGTGTGGCAATGTTATTCTTTTGTACAACTCGCTTTCTTCTAAATTATTAGGTTTAACGGCTACTGTTCTTCCTCCTTTTAACAAAGAGGTGTACGTAGACAAATCTAAACCTCCTTCTTTTTTACTTTTATTATGACAAGAAACACAAGTAGTCCTTAGTATAGGTTTGATGATGTGTCCATAAAATTGAGCTTCTGCTAGTGAATTTGGAGGAGCTAATTCCAATTCCATCCCAACTGCCTTTTTCATAAAATCTGGACCGTGTTCTACCAAATATGTTTCTCCGTGTGTTAAATTCCCTCCTGCGTGCCCTGTAATCGTTACAAACAATAATAACAACAAAGCCCATACGTAAGACAATTTATCAAACAGTTGTTTGTATTTATAGGATACAATTGTAATAAAGGTAGCAACGACTGCCAATGCAATAGCAGACCAAAAATGCAAATCTAAAGCCTCCTTAGCATAACCTCCATCTAAAGACAATAAATAACCTAATACACTTGCAAAAATAACCGTTACAGTACCTAAACTTAACAATATAGGTATGGAAGGTTTTAACGCAGACAAAGCTCGGCCTTTTGTTATTTTAATCAACAACATTGCTAAAGATGTTACCATTAAAATACCAATAGGTAGGTGTAAAATTAAGATGTGAAACCTACCTATAAATTGTATTGTACTATTCATACACGTTTATATTCTCTCTAATTTAATAGGGTATGTGTGGTTAGAATCCCACTGACATACGTAAATATTTTCGTCTTGATCAATGCATACATCGTGAGGACGTATAAAATGTTGTTGATCTCCTTTCATTCTTTGCAATTCTTCTCCTTGATAAATGGGCTCAAAAGCTCCTGGAGCAGAAATCACTTTGTTTTCTTTGTTTAGAATACAAACATAACCAGACTTAGGAGCGTTTGCCCAAGGGAATTCAGAACCTAAAACTGCCGTGTATAAATAATCTCCTTTAATTACGGGTCTACTTACAAAAGCTCCTGGCAAACGAACTTCTTTAATAAAGTTTCCGTTTAAGTCCATCCACTTAAATTTATTTCCCATTCGTTGTGCCACTACTAACATTGGGTTATTAGGATCTTCTCTATAATCAAAACACAAACCGTGAGCATCCCAACGTTTTGGAAAAAAGTTTTTTCCACCACCAATACCTCCAAACACATCTAAAATATCTCCCTTGGCATTGTATTTTATAATGTACTGCAATCCATAACCATCTACTACGTAAATATCTCCATTAGGAGCTATGGCTGTTTCGGATGGTAAATACTGTGTCTCTTTTCGGTACAATCCTCTTTCAATCGGATGCTTTAAAGTCATTACTATTTCACCTTCTAAAGTGGTTTTAATAACTTTATGTTGCCACAAACAGGTAATAAATAAATATTCTGTTCCGTTTTCTTCTGTAATGGTTAATCCGTGAGCCGCTTTAAAATGATGTGTCCATGATTTTACAACCTTTCCCTCTAAATCGTATACCAATACATTGTTTTTAGGTTCATCGGTTACCATAAACAAACGTCCATCTTTACTCTGAACCATTTCGTGACAGTTCTTTACCGGATATTTAGACACATCTTGCACTCCCCAGTTTTTATGAACTTTATAACGATGTGTTCCGTGTCCAATGATAGGTGTAGTCCCATCATTAGTGTTATTTTTCACTAAATTCATAGACATTGCAGGAGATGTAGTTGCAATAGCACCTGCAACCAAACTTGTATTTTTAATAAAATCTCTTCTTTTCATAAGGATGGTTGTTTTTTAACTTAAAATATCTTTAATAACGTTTCCATGAACATCGGTCAATCTAAATCTTCTTCCTTGATGTTTAAAGGTAAACTTTTCGTGATCTATTCCCATTAAATGCATCAGCGTAGCTTGAAAATCGTGTACGTGTACAGGATTCTCTACCACATTAAATCCAAAATCATCGGTTTTTCCATAACTCATTCCTGGTTTTACACCGGCTCCTGCCATCCACGTAGTAAATGCATAAGGATGATGATCTCTTCCCCAATGTGCCTTGTCATCAATACTTCCTTGTAAAAATGGAGTTCTTCCAAATTCACCTCCCCAAATAACTAAAGTATCATCTAAAAGTCCTCGTTGCTTTAAATCTTTTACTAAGGCCGCACTCGGTTGATCGGTATCCTCACACTGCTTTTTTAATTGCGTATTTAAATTTGTATGTTGATCCCAACCTGCGTGCATTAATTGTACAAATCGAGTTCCTCGCTCTATTAAACGACGAGACATTAAACAGTTGTACGCAAAACTTCCTTTTTTGGTTACATTAGGTCCGTACATATCTAAAATATGTTGAGGCTCGTCTGAAAAATCGGTCAATTCTGGCACACTTACCTGCATTTGATAAGCCATTTCGTATTGTGCAATTCGGGTCTGAATTTCAGGATCTCCATATTCTTTTAAATTCATCTGATTCAGTTCCTCTACTCCATTTAAAAAAGTACGTCTCATTTCTCGACTCATCCCGTTAGGGTCTTTTAAATACAGTACCGGATCTTTTGCTCCTCTAAATTTTACTCCTTGGTATTTAGAAGGTAAAAAACCACTTCCCCAATAATAATCGTAAAATAATTGACCACAATTGGCTTGCTTATCCAACGAGGTTAACACCACAAAAGCAGGTAAATTATCGGTCATTTTTCCCAATCCGTAAGACAACCAAGAACCTGTACTAGGTCTACCAGGTAAGCCAGAACCTGTTAAAAAAAAAGTAATAGCAGGTGCGTGGTTTACGTGATCTGTATGCATCGATTTGATGAAACACAATTCATCGGCTATTGCTGCTGTATGAGGCATAAAATCCGAAACCCAAGTTCCATTTTTACCGTGCTGTTTAAACTCTGTAATATTCCCTAAAATAGGGGTATTACTTTGGCTGCTCATTGTGCTAAACTTTTTCCCTTTTAGCAATTCGCTAGGAGTTTGTTTTCCGTGCCAAGTTCTTAGTTTTGGCTTGTAATCAAACAACTCTACGTGAGAGGGTGCTCCGTTCTGAAACAAATGAATCACTCTTTTTGCTTTGGGTACAAAGTGAGGTACTCCAAAATTATCTCCTGCTAACGACCCCATTTTTTTAGTAGCTGCACTTAACAAAGAAGGATTTAATAACGAACCTAACGCAAGTCCTCCAATTCCTAAAGCTGTTTTACTAAAAAAACTCCTACGAGTCATATTTGCATAATTTTCTTCTATCGGATTCATTGTTCGTTATTGTTTGGTTATGGTTTCATCTAAATTTAAAATCATAGAACTTAAAGCAGAAAATGATGCGTAAGCTATTTTATCCAAAGTCTCGTCTAAAGGATATTCTCCTACACTTACATAATTGATAGCCTCTGCAATGTCTTTGTTTTTAAATTCCTCTTTAAATTCTTTTAATTTTTTATTTAAAATTTGTTGCTCTTCTACCGTTGGTTTTCTAGAGGTTATGGTTCTAAAAATATACTCAATTTGTTTCTCCGCAGTTTGTTCTGCAGTTAAGGCATTTTGTGCAATTACACGAGCTGCTTCTAAATACGTAACATCGTTCATAGTAATTAAAGCGTGTTGCGGAGCGTTGGTTAACAAAGGTTTTACCTCGCAAGATTGCCTTGCTGGGTTGTCAAACAACATGGTAGGTCCTGCAATCCTCTTCCAATAGGTATAGAGTGTTCTTCGGTACAAATCTGCCCCTTTTCCTTGTTTGTATTTTTGTTTTCCAAAAGTAGCTTCGTCCCAAATTCCTACAGGTTGATACGGTTTTACGGGCTTCCCTCCTATTTTATGATGTAGTAATTCACCTGCAAAAAGTGCTTGATCTCGAATCATCCAAGAAGGTAGTCTTCTTCTTAGTCCTCGTGCTAGCAATTTGTTTTCTGGATCTAATTCATACAATTCTGGAGTTATTTTAGAGGCTTGTTGGTACGTTCTGCTACTCACAATTTGTTTAAACAGTCGTTTTAAGTTCCAACCATTTTCCACAAAATCTACAGCCAACCAATCTAACAACTCAGGGTGAGTTGGTAAACTTCCTTGCAATCCAAAATCATCAGAAGTCTTTACCAATCCTTTTCCAAAAAACTCTTGCCAATATCTATTTACCGTAACTCTACCTGTTAACGGATGTTCTTTAGACACCAACCACTGAGCCAAACCTAAACGATTTTTAGGGGCATCCTTTGCCAAAGGTGGCAAAATTGCAGGTACTCCTGAAGTAACAGAATCTAAATGATTGTCAAAAATTCCTTTTCCTAAAACATAGGTAGTTCTTGGAGTTTTTAACTCATCCATTACCATGACACGTAAGTGTTTTCTGGCTTGACCTCGTCTTTTATTAATCGCTTTTGATAATTCTTTCAGTTTCCCAACATAGATAGGATCTGATTTTTCTAAGCCTTGAATCAACTCCTTCATATAATAAGGGCTACGTAAAGACGGTTGTATTTTTAATTGATTTAAGGCACTTCCTGACAGTTTTTTTAATGCAGGATACTTCTCAATACGTTCATCACCCTTAAACTTTTTAGCTTCTACTTGGGCAACCTCTTCTCCAATTTTTTTTAAATAATCTTCCAGTTTTTTTAATTCTTCTTTTTTTAGCGAATTACTTAAATCTAATACGGGAGTAATCATTCCTCTGTCTTCACTATCTCCTGTTTCTGAAGTTTGATTGAAATAATCGTAAAACTGAAAATATTCTTTCTGAGTTAAAGGATCAAATTTATGATCGTGGCATCTGGTACATTTAAAGGTAAGCCCTAACCAAACCGTCCCTGTAGTTTCTAATCGATCAAAAACATTTTCTACACGAGTTTCTTCTATAATTCTACCTCCCTCTCCGTTAAAACTATGGTTTCTATTAAATGCTGTTGCCAATACTTGATTGGTAGTTGCATTGGGTAATAAATCTCCTGCCAATTGCTCTACCGTAAACTGATCGTAAGGCATATTGTTATTAAACGCATTGATGACCCACGTTTTCCAAGGCCACATTTTTCGTTCAGGATCTCCCTGAAAACCATTAGTATCTGCATACCTTGCAATGTCTAACCAATTCCAAGCCCAACGTTCTCCAAACCTAGGAGATGTTAATAACTGATCTACTACTTTTTCAAACGCGTTTTTACTCGTATCGTTTAAAAAATTATCTACAGCTTGTTTACTCGGTGGCAAACCTATCAAATCAAAATACACTCTACGTAATAAGGTAGTTTTGTCTGCTTTTTCTGAAAAAGACAGCTTATTACGTTCTAATTTGGCTAATACAAAATTATCTATTGGATTCTGAACTAATCCCCTGTTAGTAACAACAGGCAGAGCTTGTTTTTGAGGTTTTATAAAAGACCAATGCGGTTTCCATTCCCCTCCTTGTTCTAACCATTTTACAATAATGGCTTTTTCTTTGGCCGTTAGAAATATTTTTGATTCTGGAGTGGGCATTGTTAACGCAGGATCGTCACTTAAAATTCGTTTCACTACTTCGCTTTCAAACGGTTTATTTCTTATCAATGGATATTTTCCATTGGCTAACATTCCAAATGCAGCTTCTTCATCATCCAATCGTAAACCTCCATAGCGAGAATCTTCATCAGGTCCATGACAAGCATAACATCGATCTGATAAAATAGGTTTTACATCAAAACCATAATCAATTTTTTCTGGTAATTTATCGTAAGCTTCCTCAACATCTTTGGGTAAGTTAGATTGACAAGAGGTGATGAGTCCTATTAAAAAGACAATTTTGAGTACAGTTAAAAAATAAATTTTCATTAAATAGTTACTAGAGTTACAACTTTGTAATAGTACGTAAATAAAGTTGTTTTTACAGGTAGCAAACGTCTCAAAAAAGGAATACAAACATCTCACACAAAAAACAAAACACTAGTTAACAACACATTAACTATTATTACTACGATACACTCTAGGTGTTTTACCGTACTGTTCTTTAAAGCACTTTCTAAAATACGGAACATTGTTAAATCCTACAGCATAAGCAATTTCGTTTACTTGTAACGAGGTTGTTGTCAGTTTTTCACCTGCTTCTTTTAATCGAACACTACGCACAAAGTCTTTTACGGCCAATCCTGTAACTGCTTTTACTTTTCTATACAATTGTGCTCTACTCATATTCATTTCTTGAGTAATTTGTTGTACATCAAAATCGCTATCCGCTATGTTTTTTTCTACAAGATTTTGTAACTTATTTAAAAATTCTGAATGTTCATTTTCTAGAACATTAACAGTTGTATGAGACAACAATTGTGTTTGCAGCTTTTCTTGAATAATTTTTTTAGAAAGTACCGTATTTTCAACCTTAGTTTTTAATTCGTAAATGTTAAACGGTTTGTTAATATAATCACTTGCACCGCTTTGTAAACCTTCTATTTTATCAAATTCGTTGGTTTTGGCCGTTAGCAAAATCACAGGAATGTGGTTTGTTTTTTCTGATGCTGTTAACCTTTTACAGAACTCTATTCCATTTAAAACAGGCATAGAAACATCACTAATAATCACATCTGGCACGTGTTTTTCTGCCAATACAAAACCTTCTTCTCCGTTCTTCGCTTCCAAAATTTCATAACTCTCTTTAAATAATTCTATAAGCAACTGTCTTATTTCTACCTCATCTTCTACCACTAATAAAATAGGTAGTTCTTTAGGATGAACCGTAGTTTCTACCATTACTTTGTCTACACTTGTTACAGGCAACGTAACCGTAAATGTTGTTCCCGTATCTTTAACACTGTCCACCATAATGGTTCCTTGTAAAAGCTTTACCAATTCTTGTACATAAGACAGTCCTATTCCAGAACTTTTTTGTAGACTTTGTTCGGAAGGATTGCTATAAAAACGATTAAAAATAAATGGAATACGCTCTTTCTCAATCCCCCTTCCTGTATCTGTAATGGCAATACTGTAGTTTTTTTCTGTGATGGATATGTTTACATTGATACTTCCCATCTCGGTAAACTTAAAAGCGTTGGATAATAAATTATAGACAATCTTTTCTAACTTATCCGCATCAAACAGCGTGGTATAACTCTTTACAGATGTTTTTACCTTTAATTCAATATTTTTTTCGGTGGCTAGTACCTGAAAATTATTCACTATTTTATTTAAAAACAGTACCAAATCTTCTGTTGTATGGATGATTTTTTCTTGATGATTCTCCAATCGTCTAAAATCTAATAACTGATCTATCATTTGCTGCAAGCGTAAGGCATTTTGATGAATTCCTGTTATTTTTTTTACCAACGTTGGATTTTCTTTGTATTGATTTACAATCGTTTGCAATGGAGCAAGAATCAATGTAAGTGGCGTTCTAAACTCGTGAGATATATTGGTAAACAACTCTAGTTTTAAACTACTAATAGACTGATTTACCTTAAGTGTTGTTTTTAGTTTTTGTTGTCTTACATAAAGAAACACCAACACATACAAACTTCCAAAAAATACGATTCCATAAATTAAATACGCCCACCAAGTTTTCCAAAAAGGAGGCAGGATAGTAATTGCTATTTTTTTGTTTTTTCTACTCCAAACACCATCATTGTTCTTGGTTTTTATATGTAACGTATAATTTCCTGTAGGCAGGTTTACAAACGAAATTTGATTTTGAAATGTAGGAACACTCCATTCTTTTTGATATCCTTCTAAATAATACGAAAACTTATTTTTTTTAGGGTTTAAAAAATTGGTAGAAGCTAACGAGAATTGAATGGTATTCTGATGGTACTTTAAATTAATCTTAGTTGTGTTATTAATATGTTTGTCCAATACAAATTTAGATGTTGGCTGGGTCGTAGAAATAGTACCTACTTTAACATCTGTAAGTAACACTTCGGGTTGCTGAATGTTGGTTTTAATTTCTTTAGGATCGAACACATTAAAACCGTTTACTCCTCCAAAAACCAACTTCCCATTTTTTAAAACCGTACAAGATCGGTTTCTAAAATCGTTTCCTTGCAATCCATCTGTTTTTTGGTAATTTTTAAAAAGTCCTTTTTCAATCTCAAACTTAGACAGTCCTTTATTTGTAGTCAACCACAAATTCCCTATCTCATCATACAGCATACTTTTTACAATGTTGTTAGGCAATCCTTGTTCTGTAGTATATTGTTTAAACTCCTTGGTTTTGGTGTTAAATTGTAACACTCCTGCTCCACTAGTTCCTACCCAAATGTATTCATCACTTGTATGCACCATACACAATGCTCTATAACTAGGATTGTTTAAAACAACTTTGGGAAAATGATACGTTTGGTGTTTTTTAGCGTTTGTATCGATTTTTATTAATGAGTAATTAGACAAACCATACACAGTATCTTTTGCAAAAGTTACATCGTTGAAAAAAATATCTTTTAAATACCCTTTAAAGTTTTGTTGCTGTGGTTGATACACATACAAGCCTTGAGATGAAGCTACCCATAGCTGTTGTTGTAAATTTTCTTTAATACTTCGTATATGCTCATATGCATATGTTTGATGAGATTGTAATGGAAATTTTTCTATTTCTTTAGTACGACTATTTGCTCTGTAAAGTCCTTTTTTATGCGTACCAATCCATAAATTATGATCTTTATCTTCTTGTAACGATAAAATAGGAGTATTGTGTATAAGTGTTGCGTTTTTAAAAGGCAATACTTCTACGGTTTCAGTAACTGTATTGTATTTGCTAATACCCCTAGCTCTTGTACCTATCCATAAAGTAGCATTTCTACCTGTACTTAACGATGTTGTGTTGTAATCTTCTAAATTATGAGGCGTTTTCCATCCAAAATCTTTTTGATAAGGATGGTACAAATTTACTCCTCCCTCATACGTACCCAACCAAACGTTGCCATAAGTATCTTTAAAAATATCCATGATGGTGGTACTGTTAATAGACATTCTAGATTTTAACGAATAATCTATTTTAATAGGATGAGAGGTGGGGGAATTAAAAATTAACAAATCCGAATTATTGGTTCCTACCCAAACTTCTTGATG
>CALHCC010000048.1 GCA_937930675.1 uncultured Flavobacteriaceae bacterium | reverse complement strand
AATAGCATGGGTTACAGAGGTATCAACTTTAAAATTCTCTCCAAATGATATTTTTATCATCGGTACTTCCTCTACCTCAAAACCTCTACATAGGTTTTGTTGCGATTCTGTTAATTTTTTAGTGGATAATATTTTCATTTTGCTTCTCGTTACCGTTTTATCGTTTCTCTAAAACCACTTAAAACAATATTTAATTTTTAAAGTTCTTTACTTCTTTATCACTTTTTTAATTTGTTCCATCAACTCTTTCCCTCCATTTGCTAAAACTTCTTCTCCACAAATTTTCCCTAAATCATCAGCCTTGTCAATATCCGCTATTCTAAAAACTCCTTTTTGCTCTTTTCCATCAATAGCACTTAACAAACCTTTAAACACTACTTTATTTCCTACAATTTCTGCATGTCCGCCAATAGGTGCTGTACAACCTCCTTCTAGCGTACTCATAAAATCACGCTCTATTCCCACACACAAAGCTGTTTCTTTATGATGTAGTTTTTCACACGCTTGCAAAACCTCGTTATCCGTTTCTATGGCGGTAATCATAATAGCTCCTTGTGCAGGTGCAGGTATCATCCAATCTAGCACCAAATGATTTTTAGGCAATAAATTGATACGTTCTAAACCTGCCTTGGCAAAAATAGCTCCGTTCCAATCGTTGTCTTGCAACTTTTGTAAACGCGTATTTACGTTTCCTCTTAAATCTGTTAAACGATGTGATGGGTATTTATGCAACCACTGAGCTGTTCTTCTTAAACTACCTGTAGCAATGGTAGCTTTTTCTGCTACTAAATCCTGTTCTGTTCCTTTAAAAACAACTACATCGTTTACATCTGCTCGTTCTAAGACGGCAGCTTGTACAATGGTCTCTGGTAATTTTGTAGGCACGTCTTTTAAAGAATGAACAGCAATATCTATCTGTCCGCGTAACATAGCTACATCTAAGGTTTTGGTAAAAACGCCCATACTCCCTATTTGATGCAATGGAATATCTAAAATTTCATCACCTACCGAAGAAAGTTCTACTACTTCTGTTTGATACCCTAATTCTTCTAATTGTCCTTGTACCAAATGAGCTTGCCATAAAGCCAATTCACTATTTCTGGTACCAATTCTTATAATTTTACTCATCATTGAGTTATAAAGTAGCGTTAAATATTTTACTCACAATTTCTATACTCTGATCTACAGAAGTACCTTCATCCTTAAGATGTTTTACAAATTGTGTGGTAATTTTTTGAATGATTCTTGATGTGATTTGCTCTGCATGCTCCGCATTAAAACCCTCAATCTTTTTTTGATGAAAATTTATCTCATCTTCTTGAATGGTTTGCAACGATGTTTTTAAAGCAGCAACAGCTGGCGTAAACTTTCTCTGATCTAACCAATCTGCAAAATCCTGCTTATGCTTGTTTATAATTAATTTTGCTTGTGGTATTTCAGATTCTCTTTTAGCTAAAGTCTTGTCTGTTATTTTAGAAAGTTCATCAACATTTACCAACGTAATATTTTCGAGTTTTTTAACTTCTTTATCTACATTTTCTGGCATCGACAAATCCAAAATTAACAAACGTTTGGTAGCTCCTATATTTTTTTTAGTAATAGTAGGCAGTTCTGCTCCCGTAGAAACAATTAAAATATCCGCATCTTCTATTTCTACATCTAAATTTTCGCAAGTATTAATTGCTACATTCTGATGTGTTTCAGAAAACTCTACAGCCCTTGCATGCGTTCTATTAATTAAGTGAATATTATTATTCTCTGTATATTCTAATAGGTTTTTACAAGCATTTTTACCGATTTCTCCTAATCCGTACACCAAAACTCTTTTGGAATTGTAATTTGGTACGTTTTCTATAATGTACTGTGTTGCCGCATAGGCTACCGACGTAGTCCCAGAACTTAATTCTGTATTATTTTTTACATCTTTACTAGCTTGCAACACACAATTCATCAAACGTTCTAAATAGGTATTTACCGTCCCGTATTTTTGAGCTAATTGATAAGCTTGCCTTAATTGTCCTACAATTTCATAATCCCCTAATATCTGACTTTCTAAACCTGTACCGATGTTAAACAAATGCTGAATAGCTTCTGATCCTTTAAAAACATTCGAAAATTTCACAAAATCTTCTACCGTACCGTTAGAATGTTCACAAAGCAAGCCTATTAATTCAAAAGGATGTTTTGCAAAACCTGTAATTTCTGTTCTGTTACAAGTAGACAAAACCACTACTCCATCAATTTCTTTTGATTTGGCATCTTTAAGTAAAGAAATTTGCTTTTGTTTAGACAAGCTAAAAGCACTACGCGTTTCCACATCTGCTTTTTTATAACTCACCCCTACATTGTAAAGCTTGGTCCCTGCTTTTATTTTGTTCATGTGTTTACATCCCATAAGTATCGACAAAAGTACCATCAATTATCAGTTAATAATATCGGCAAAAGTACTTTAAACAACTCTCTAAGGTTTTTAGCTCAATTTAAAACTATTACAAATAACCACATACACAGGAAAAACCTAATTAAACATGCTATAAAACAGAAAAAAACTTGCACTTTTTTCCATCTTAAAAAAACAACATTAAAAGCTCTTTTTAACACTTTTTGATGTAGATTTGTTTTTGTATTTATTTAAAAGTAGCGATAAAAAATGAACGTTTTCGATTCCAAAAAATATCAAAACATCGACAAAAGTACTCACATGCTTGTGAACGAGAAAAATTTATTCTCTCTGCTAACCATACACAATAGTACCGCTAATCATCAATATTATACTTATAAAACAGAAAGCACCAACATTCAATTGTTTTTTAATTTAAAAACCAAAAGTACGGTTGCTTTTAACATGGAACATTGTGCCATTAATTTAAACAAAGACGAATCTGGAATGGTCTATTTTAACGAAGATCAAACCCATATACTATTTAGTTTACCTCCAGACAGTTCCATCATTGTGATGTTAATTCCTGTTCAATACTTTCATTCTTTGTTTACAACAGAAGAAAACTACTTGTTAAATTTTAACAATTTTGTAATTGGTAAACCTATTATTGACACCAAACCAACCACACCTGCCCAACAAGTGGTATTACATCAAATAATAACTCAACCTAACAATTCTCCTCTTAACTATTTGTTTTTAAAAGCCAAAGCCTATGAGCTTTTTAGCTTATACTTTAGTAATATAGAAGATAACAGTAAAGACAATTGTCCTTTTATGTCTAACGAAGAAACGATGACGCAACTTAAAAAGGCAAAAAATATGGTGATAGAAAACATGGCAGATCCACCATCTTTAGAAGAATTGGCTAAAAACGTAGGTTTAAATTTAAAAAAATTAAAGCAAGGTTTTAAAGAGGTGTACGGTGCTCCTGTTTTTACGTTTTTGTTAAATTATAAATTAGAGTTTTCCAAAAAATTATTGTTAGAAAACAAACTAAACGTAAACGAGATAGGAAACAAAGTAGGCTATAGTACTTCTAGTCATTTTATAGCTGCGTTTAAAAGAAAATTTGGAATTACTCCCAAACAATTTACCAAACAAAACAACGGCTAATGGAGCAATTACATCATTACGAAGTTACAAACACCCAGCAAAAGTTTCCTTTGGTAGTGGTTGGAGAGGAATTAAGAACGCCTCAAAATGTAGGAATGAGTTTAAGAGTGTCCGAAGCATTTGGAGTTCAAACTTTTTATCTAAACAACAACTCTCCGGATCTTAACAATAGAATTGTACAAAGAACTGCTAGGAATACCGAAAAAAATATAGAAACTATTTTTTACGATAGCAGTATTGAAGTACTTACAGAATTAAAACAAAAAGGATATACGTTAATTGCCTTAGAAATTACAGACGACAGTAAAAATATAGAAAGTTACAATTTTACAAATCACGCTAAAATAGCATTGCTAATTGGTTCTGAAAGATTTGGAATTCCTAAAGAAGCTCTTAATTTATGCCATGCGAGTATTTACATTCCTATGCACGGAGTAAATTCATCTATGAACGTAGTAAACAGCTTAAGCGTTAGC
>CALHCC010000047.1 GCA_937930675.1 uncultured Flavobacteriaceae bacterium | reverse complement strand
TGTTTATTTTCATTCACATTTCTTTCATATGCCAACAAACCTGCCAACCATGTGTTTTTAAATTTATAGTTTACAGACGATTGATGTCTGGCAAAAGAACCTTTCTCATTCGTACTTTCACTCCTTAAAAAACTATTGTTGGTAACAATGTCTAGTTTTTTAAACTTATTCTTAGTGTTTACATCATTTTTAAATCCTGTAAAAACGGTTCCTAATCGTAGATACGAATTTTGGATGCTTATTTTTTGAGCCGTATTTTTTTCTAAGACGATGTTATTTCTAAGATAAGTTTGATTCCCGAAAGAATTGGGGTTTAAATTCACATCAATATTCCAATCTCTGTTAAATTCTGGTTGATACAAGCCCTCTACATTGTTAAAGTTTTTTTGTACAAAATCTCCCTCAAAAAGGTTGGTTGTATTCCATTTTCCTGAAGCAATGTTTTGTTGCCAAGTTAAGGTAGCTGCCACCCCTTTATTCTGCTGATTGTCTATGTCTGAAAACAAGTTAGGATCATTATCGCTATACGCTACCTCTGTATTGATAAACGATTTTTGATTAATTTTATAACCCGACTGTATAACGGCTACTTGTGTTTTTGTAGGAGCAAAAAGTTGTGTAATAGGAGCGTGATCTCCTTGAGGAGTTCCATCTTGTGGAGCAACATATTCAAAAATATTTCCTACTGCTGTAGATTCTATTAAAATATAATCTCCAGTATTGGCACCTACAAAACTAAATGTCACATTAAAAAGTGGTCCCTCTATCTCCTCATTGGCAAATACAAAATTTCCAAATGCATCTTTTGTGTACTGAATTCTATTTTCATCAAAACTGGCCAATTGGGCACTCTCTGCAAATACTTTTGTAGGATCGTTTCCGGCTTGTTGTAGTATTAATTTTTGTTCATCCGTAAGTGTTTGTTGTATGGGCTGACTTTTAATATCGTTCTCATTGTAAAAATAGGTTCCAAAACTAAATTTCTTATTCTGATAACGGATACCATTGTGTGTTACAAAACGATTGTAGTTTTGATCACTATACTGATAATCTACGATAATTCTTTGTGTAGAATTGATAGGAAATGTAGGGTTAAAAGTAATTTCTGCTGTATTATAATCTATGGTATAATCGTACTGTTCTCCTCTTTTTAACGCAATTCCATTCACAAACACGGTTTCGCTATCCGAAACCACTACAATGTTAATTTCTCCATTAACTCCCAAAAGTCTGTAAGGACCTTGATTTCCTTCTTGGGGTCGAATGTTTAACGTATTAAATCGACCTCTTGCCAAAGCTCCAGAAGCAGTAATGGTGGTTTGCTGATCTTCATTATCTAAAACCACATCTAACTTAGCTCCTGTAATTTTTTTAGTGAAATTTAAAAAGTAACTATCCTGATTGGTAATGTCTACATCCCCTGCTTTTAAATTCCAACTGTCTGTAAACAATTCTATAAAAACTCGATCGAACTCGTTTACATTCTGAGAAATTCCGTTCTCTTGCAACGGAACGTTAGAATCTTTAATACTCGCTCTTAATTTTAAATTTTTAGATAGCGTTCCTGTAATTTGTAAATCTAAACCTGATTCTACTACAGAACCTTGATTGTTCCCCACCGTAATTCCTCTTGTAATGTTTCCGTAGGTATTTAAACCTCCAAAAAAATCGGCTTTGCTAAATCGTTTTTTTAAGGAATAAGGATTTACGTTAGGATTTGCTTTAGAAATAATTAATTTTTTATCGAAAGGGCTATAGGTTTGAGTTAAAAAAGAAGGATAATTAAAGTAACTCACCTTTATTTTTTGTTTGTTCGCAGGATATGTTAAAATCCCCTTTTTAAAATCTATTTGATATTGGTTTGTAGGTATTGTATCTCCCTGCTGATTCTGCACCACAAAATCTATGGGACTGATGGCAAAGTTTTCTAATTGAATACTGTCTTTTTCTACTAAAATTACTTTTGTAACACGATGGGGGTTTACTATTTGTGCAAAAGACAAATAGCTCCAAAGCATTCCCATAAGTAAAATAAGTATTCTCATTAGTTAACAAACGTACAGACCGTTAATTTAGTGAACAAAGAGAATAAAAAATAACGCAAATAAAGACTTATTTTTTACGTTCTACCACATAATCTATCATGGTATGCAAAGAGGTTTTATATTCGGAATCTGGGTACGTATTTAAAATAGCTAAGGCAAGGCTTTTGTACTCGTGCATTTTAACAATGGTGTACTCCAGTCCTCCGTTATTTTTTACAAACTGAATGACTTCTTTGACTCGTTTTTTATCTGTATTGTGATTTTTAACAGCGTTAATTAACCATTTGCGTTCTTTAGTAGTACAAGTATTTAAGGTATGTATTAAAGGCAAAGTCATTTTTTGCTCTTTAATATCTATTCCTGTAGGTTTTCCTATTTGCTCATCTGAATAATCAAATAAATCGTCTTTAATTTGAAAAGCAATACCGATGTATTCTCCAAATTTTCGCATTTTTTCAATCTCTTCTTGATCCGCATCTACAGATGCAGCACCTATACCACAACAAGCAGCAATTAAAGTGGCTGTTTTTTGTCGGATAATTTCAAAATAAACTTCTTCGGTAATATCTAATCGTCTGGCTTTCTCAATTTGTAACAACTCTCCCTCGCTCATTTCCCGAACTGCGATGGAAATTAGTTTTAAAATATCAAAATCATCATTGTCAATACTTAGCAACAATCCTTTAGATAGCAAAAAATCACCTACCAAAACGGCAATCTTATTTTTCCATAATGCGTTAATGGAGAAAAAACCTCTACGCTTGTTACTATCATCTACCACATCGTCGTGTACCAAGGTAGCGGTGTGAATTAATTCTATGATAGAAGCTCCTCTATAGGTTCGTTCGTTAAACTTTCCGTTAGAAACCATTTTGGCCACCAAAAAAACAAACATCGGTCGCATTTGTTTCCCTTTTCTACGAACAATATAATGGGTAATACGATTTAACAACGGCACTTTGGTAACCATCGCTTCTTTGAATTTATCTTCAAAAGAAGCCATTTCATTACGTATAGGCTGCTGAATTCGTTCCGTTATTTTCATTCCTGTTTCGGATGGGAGTTTAAGAGAATATAAACTTATTAAAAAAGTTTTACTTTTGGGCTGCTTTTACCCTTTCTGCAGCTTGAATTACCTTCGTTTTTAATCCTTCTTTATAAGCCACAATAGTATCTAAAACTGTGCTATTGGTCGCTCCAATAATTTGAGCTGCCAAAATTCCTGCATTTTTAGCTCCATTTAAGGCAACCGTAGCAACAGGTACTCCTCCTGGCATTTGTAATATAGACAATACAGAATCCCATCCATCAATAGAATTGCTAGATTTTACAGGCACTCCAATCACTGGCAAAGGACTCATAGAGGCTACCATTCCTGGTAAATGAGCAGCTCCTCCTGCTCCAGCAATAATTACAGAAATCCCTCTTTTGTGAGCATTGTTAGAAAAATCGACCAATTTTTCAGGAGTTCTATGAGCAGATACAATGTCTACTTCGGTTTCTATCTCTAGCTCCTTTAAAATGTCGATGGCTTGTTGCATAATGGGTAAATCTGAATCGGACCCCATAACGATCGCTACTTTCATATTTGTGTTTTTTAAATCATCAAAAGCAATAAGTAAAATATATCAAAATACTATCTTTTTATATCCTACGCTGGCTCTTTAAAACAGTGTGTTTATTTACTAATTACTTTTACGGTGTTTTTAACCAACTCTGCCGTTTTACGTGCTATAGTAACATCTTTGTTTACAATGGTTACATGTCCCATTTTACGAAAAGGTTTGGTTATTTTTTTACCGTAAAGATGTGGCGTTACTCCATCAATTTTTAATATGTCGGTAATATTTTTATAAATAACATCGCCTTCATAGCCTTCTGCTCCTACCAAGTTTACCATAATTCCTGCCAATTTACTATCGGTATTTCCTAAAGGTAAGTTTAAAACGGTACGCAAATGTTGTTCGAATTGGCTGGTGTGAGAAGCTTCAATACTATAATGTCCACTATTGTGTGTTCTTGGGGCTACCTCGTTGATAATAATTTCATCATCTTCTGTTTGAAACATTTCTACGGCAAGCAACCCTACATGTTTAAAAGCGTTGGCTACATCCATAGCAATTCTTCTTGCTTTGGCAGCTACATTTTCATCGATACGAGCCGGACAAATAACATATTCTACCTGATTGGCTTCTGGATGAAATTCCATTTCTACCACTGGATATGTTTTTACGTTACCCTCTGCATTTCTAGCAACAATTACCGCCAATTCATTTTTAAACGAAATCAGTTTTTCGGTAATACATGCTGTATCTGGTAATTGAAGAATATCTTCTACCGATTTTACAATTTTAACGCCCATTCCATCATATCCAAACTGAGCAGATTTCCATACAAAAGGAAACACTGTTAAATTAGCTGCTTTTAATTCTGCTAAAGAGTTAAATCTTTGATAAGAAGCGGTTGGAATGTTATTTTTTTGATAAAAGTCTTTTTGTTTTCCTTTGTGCTGAATGGTTTCTATTACACTAGGTTGTGGGTATACTTTTACTCCTTCTTTTTCTAACTGGTATAAAGCCTTGATGTTTACATGCTCAATTTCTATGGTAAGCACATCTACTTTTTTACCAAAACGATATACATCGTTATAATCTAATAAGTTTCCTATAAAAAATTCGTTACAATACGGAGCACAAGGAGCTTCTTTAGAACTGTCTAAAATACAAGTATGTATATCAAATTTTTGGGTTTCGGCCAACAACATTCTACCTAATTGACCTCCACCAAGGACTCCTAATTTAAAATCAGAAGAAAAATAATTTTCCATGAAATAATATTTGATTGCAAAAATACAAATATTGAATAGAATTATCTTGCAAAGTTACGAATTCTAAGCCCTGCACCTGTTAAACGAGCTTCGTACTCTACCAAATGATACGTTTCACCATCAATAGTTACACTTGTTTTAAAGGCATTAAAGGTGATGGTATCGTCTCCACAATCTCCTCCACACGTTAACGTTCCTGCATTGTCTACCTCCATAGGTTCACTACAATTGGTATACGGACAGCTTAACTCAAAAGCTCTGTACTGAAAAGCACCTGTATTTCCTGTATTGTAAACAATAACCCCTCTAGTTCCTTGATTGGCTAATACAATATGCTCTAAAGGTGTATTAATTAACGAAGCATCTGTTATCAATTGGTTTACAATTCCTTCTCTAGCAAAGCTTTGTAGATTTTCAGACCTATTGTCGTCTTTACAAGCAATAATGGCAACAAACACCACAAATAAAATGGCTATCTTTTTTAAAAACATCATATTTTATAAAATAATTAAGGTAAATATACGTCTATTTTTTAGCTTACAAATATTTAACTATATTTGTGTAGGTCTCACTACCAATTGGTAGTGAGATTTTTTGTATTATAAAAAGTTAAAGAAATGAGTGACGTATCATACTATTCAGAGGAAGGATTTAAGAAACTAAAAGAAGAATTAGAATTTTTAGAACAAACTGAGCGACCAAGAGTTTCTAACGAAATTGCAGAAGCAAGAGACAAAGGAGATTTAAGTGAAAATGCTGAGTATCACGCAGCTAAAGAAGAACAGTCTTTATTAGAATTAAAAATTGCTCAACTTAAAAATGTAGTTGCCAACGCTCGTATTTTGGATGAATCTCAGTTAGATACTTCTAAAATTTTAATTCATTCTAAAGTAAAACTAAAAAATGTTACTAACGGAATGGAGTTTAACTATCAGTTGGTAGCAGATTCTGAAACCGATATTAGAAACGGAAAATTATCTGTAAACTCTCCTATTGGAAAAGGATTGTTAGGAAACAAAGTAGGCGATATTGCCGAAATAAAAACACCTAACGGTATACTAAAATTTGAAATTGTTGAGATTAGCAGATAATCATTTAATTTTTTACCATGAGTATTTTTACAAAAATTATTAGCGGAGAAATTCCATCGTATAAAATTACAGAAAACGAAGATTTTTTTGTTTTTTTAGACATCAATCCCAACGCAGCAGGACACACTTTGGTAGTTCCAAAAAAAGAAGTGGATAAGGTTTTTGATTTAGACGATACTTTGTACACCAAACTTTTTAACTACTCTAAAACCATTGCAGCTGCTATAGAAAAAGCGGTACCTTGTAAAAGAGTGGGAATGTCTGTAATTGGCCTAGAAGTACCCCATGTACACGTACATTTAATTCCGTTAAACGAAATGGCAGACGCTACTTTTGGCAAAAAAGTAAAACTAACAGAAGTAGAATTTAAAACATTGGCAGATAAGATTGCTAGTTACCTGTAAACAAAACAACTAGCTAAACTACTTAAAAAAGAGGAATACATTGTATTTTGTAATGTATTCTTCTTTTATTTTAGTCATTTCCTTTTTTATAATATTGAGTTAGAATATCGTTTAGTTGTTTCTCCCATATTTTCCACGTATGATTACCTTTTGTTATTTTATTTACTGTGATTTCGTGTCATAAAATCTTAAAGCTTTTTTAACATCTTAATTATCGAGATTCACATCAACATACATCTGTTTAAATTTGTAGTTCTCTGCCTCTAGTTCATTTAAAAACTTAAACTCTTGTGGTTCATCTCTCCATATTTCTTATTTTAATAGTAAAACATACTCTTATCAATACCTAGTTATCTTGAAATATCACCAACAAATTTTACTTATTGATTTTCTTGTAGACCTTAATAATTTCACACACACTAAGTTTGCTGTGTTTCATTGTAACAGCTTAATTTTAAAGTTAAAAAAATCAAGCTTTTAATAATTCTAATTTTAGAGGAAGATTACATGACTACTTAGTATTTTCTAAAATAAAAAGCACAAAAAAACCTCTTCTGTTGGGAAGAGGTTTTTGGAAATAAGTTTAGGAACATTATTTCTTTTTTAAAAAAGAGTTTTATATTGCACTGGTTATTAATTCACAAAAATATAATTTATGAAAAAAATGCTAATGTTCGTTGGAGCTGCTGCTTTGTTTACATCTTGTACAGTATCAAGATCTATTCAATTAACAGGAGAGCCTATGGGAACAAAAAAAGGAGTTGCTAAGTCTAGTATATTAGGAAATAGTGATTTTTCTTTGAAAAAAGCTGCAAAAAATGGAAACGTAAAAACCATTGGTGCTGTAGAGGTTACAACAAAAGTATTTGTATTACCTTTTATAACAACTAAAGTTTACGGAGAATAAAAATAAGATTATGAAAATGACAATTAAAAAAATAAGTTTTGTAGCAATAACTGCATTGGTTTTTACTTCGTGTACGGTTGTTGCTCCTATTACAGCATCTGATGCTGAAATAGGAAGTAAAAGAGGTGTTTCTAAAACTGCTTCTGTGTTAGGTATTGAGTTTAATACAAATTATGGTATTAAGGAAGCAGCTAAAAATGGAAAGATAACAAGTCCTGTAGCTACAGTTGATGAAAAAATAACAAGCTTTTTAGGGTTGTTTAAAAAGAAAGAACTTATTATAACTGCTAAATAAAAAATTATGAAAAAAATATTAGGTTTAGCTGTATTAGCTATCACTATGGCGTCATGTAGTGCAACATATCCTGTAACTGCTACAGGTGGAGAGGCTGTAAAAGAAGGAGTTGCTCAAAAAACAGTATGGTTTGGATTGGCTTTGTCTCCTGTTGATGTTAGTATTGAAAAGGCTGCAAAAAATGGAAACATTAAAAACGTAGCTACTGTTGATGCTCAAGTTAAAGCAGGATTGTTTTCAACAACATATAAAACTATTGTGACTGGTAAATAACAATTTTACTAAGAAACAAAGATAAAAGAGTGTTAAAATTTTTAACGCTCTTTTTTTATATACTCTCCAACACCTCCAAAGCCTTTTTCACACTGTCAATTCTAATAAAAGTAATTAATAAGCGTAAACCAGCTTTGGTTTCCTTTTCTTTCATGACACACATTTTAGAATTACTCTGTACGTATTTTAAAATTTTACCAAAGGTTTCTGTGCTGTAATATTCGCTTTGTTGATCGGAAACAAAATAACCAATCATACGTTTTTGTTTTAATACTAGTTTTTCTAAACCTAATTTTTTGGCTAACCATTTAATTCTAACAGAATCAAGCAAATCAACTACTTGTGTAGGAAGTTCTCCAAAACGATCTTTTAAGTGTCTTTCAAACTCTTGTAGTTGAATTTCTTCTGTTAAAGAACCCAATTTATTGTATAATGCAAGTCGTTCTGTAATAGAGTTTACGTAATCATCAGGAAATAAAATTTCAAAATCGGTATCAATCTGAATATCGTTTACAAACTCTTTTTCT
>CALHCC010000046.1 GCA_937930675.1 uncultured Flavobacteriaceae bacterium | reverse complement strand
GACAGTTAATTTTAGTATTGTCTATATTATTACAATTTTAAATTGTGTATCCTAATTTGTCGTTTATTTTAAGCTTTCATTTTTTCTTATAGAGGATAATGTTAAATCATATACTGTTTGTCCACCTAGAATTGGAGAAGGTGTGTTTTCTCCGCTAGAATAAGTACCGCTAAATACAACACTTGTTCCTACTGTGTTAAATTCCAATGGAAGTTCACTAACAATTCCAGTTATTTGACTGTCAATAGTCTCAGGAATAGTAGTATTAATTGTAAATTTTTCGGTCCCGTTTACATTCATTAGACCTATAGTTCCTATTTCATCAGTTACACTTTTAATAACTGCTTTGGTTGTTTGATTGTCATCATCACTATTTGAACAAGAGGTAATCAATCCAATTGACATTAAAATTATTGCTCTTTTAATCATAATTATTTTTAATTAATAGATGAACTTTTATCTATTTGGTTGCGTTAAATTACTTACAACTCGTTATATCAAAACTAAAGGTAATTAAAACTAGTAATATTTACAGGTTATCTATACCTTTTAGTGTTCTTTTTTGTAGTAAAACTAATTAATTTTATCTCTTAATTCAATTTGTTTTACAATTAAATCTAGTGGATTGGTAATTTTTTGTAAGTCTTCACTCTGAACATGTGTATAAATCATGGTCGTCTCAGGGCGAGAATGGCCTAAGAGCGATTGTATATAACGGATATCCGTTCCGTTTTCTAGTAAATGTGTCGCATAGCTATGCCTAAGGGTATGAGGAGTTACCTTTTTTTGAATTTTAGCATCATAACAACTACGTTTTAAGAATTTTCTGATGGATGCAGCACTGTATTTTTGTCCTTTTTCTAATCCTTCAATTAAATAATGAGTAGGAGCGTAGGTAGCTATATAGTTTTTTATTAATGGTAACATTACCTGTGCAATAGGTACATATCTATCTTTTCTACCTTTGCTATTTTCTACCTTTAAAACCATTCTGCTAACATCTAAATCTTTAATTTTTAAGTGTAAAAGTTCGCTAATTCGTAAGCCCGAAGAATAAATAAGAGCAATACAAACTCTATGTTTTAAATTTTTAGTAACCCTAATTAAAGAAATCACTTCCTCTTTAGAAAGTATGTTAGGTAGTTTTGTGTCTTTTTTAGGAGCAACAGCATTAAAGTCTAATTCTAAGTCTGAGCCTACAAATACTAAAAAATGTTTCATAGTACTAATAAACTGTCTGTGTGTGCTAATAGAGGCTTGTTTTTTTACAATTACATTTTCTATATGTTTTTCTATACATCGTAAATCAATAGCTTCCTCTTTATTTTTATAAATTAAAAATTCGGCAATTAAATACGTATAGGTTTTTAAAGTACTATTACTAAATCTTTTTCCTCTTAAATATTTGTAATACTTATTTAAAAGCTCTTTTTGTTCGAAGTTTAATAAGTACTTTAGATATACTTTTTCAGAATAAGGAACTATTAAATTACGTTCTGCAAGTGTTTTTTTGTTTTTTAAAGCAGAATAATCTATGTTAACTGTTTTGTTAAGATGTGTGTATAGTTTTCTGAGTAATGAATCTTCTAAATTAATATACCAACTTTTTTGAGTGGCACTCCAAGTAGCACCAATATCTAGTTTTTTAATGGCATTGATAATAGCATCATTATAATGAAACTTTAAAAGAACAATTTCTTTATTTTTATGTACGGTAGGTTCTAAAACAATTTTTGGATTCATTCTTTTTAACAGAATAAGCTTTATACACAAAAGTAATAAATATAAACAAAAACCTTATAATCAATTATTTAAAACGATGATGATTATTTTAAGAAATCTCAAAAAAACTAAAAAAACAACCTCCGTATCGTTTACTTTGCGTAAAATCGGGATGGTTTGATAAGTCAGTTTGTTCAGAATGTTCTATAATTAAAGTTCCTTTGTTACTAAGTAGTTGATGTTGAAATACCAAAGTAGCAATATTAAGAAATTGTTCTTCACTAAAATCATAAGGAGGGTCTGCAAAAATAACATCGTACGCACCTTGATGTGTTTCTAAAAAAGAAAACACATTGGCTTTAATGGTATCAATACCAAGATCTAATTCGTTGGCCGTTTTATTAATAAACTGAATGCAACCATTGTATTGATCTACGGCCAAAATATCTTGAGTTCCTCTGGATGCAAATTCTAAACTAATATTCCCTGTTCCTGCAAAAAGATCGAGTACCTTAATTTCGTTAAAATAATACCAATTGTTTAAAATATTAAACAAACTCTCTTTAGCCATATCTGTAGTAGGTCGTACAGGTAAATTTTTAGGAGCTATAATTTTTCTTGATTTGTAGGTACCCGAGATAATTCTCATAAATGTAATTGTAAAAGATTAAAATGTGCTTGTGGAGATACAGAAATCGTATTAGATAAAGATGTATTTACCTTATTGTAAACAACTACATTTCTAACATAATTAAATAACAATGTATAATACTCATCATGTTCTTGAATATTCCCAAATAATGTAAGATTGAATTCGTTAGGATTCATTTTTAATTGTTCTGCTACAAACAAAATATAGTATACAAAATCTTCTTTGGTTTGATAGTTAAAACTATTAGATAACATCAGCTTGTTGTTTTCTAGTACGATAACCTGAAAATTATTTTGATATACGTTTACAAACATTTCTTGTTCTTGAACGGAATACAATTTTAAAATGTTTTCTAAAAAAGTAGAGGCTGAATGTAAATAGGTAAATGCTCCAAAATAATCAAAAATAAAATTGTTAACGTTTACAAACGGAATGTAAACGTTGCAAGTGTTTACACTAGGTAACTCATCAAAATTTACATAATCGTTCGAAAAGGTTTTAACTGTATTTTGTAAATATTGATGTAAGTAATCTTTGTTAAAGTACGCTGTGGGAACAAAAGTGTTTAACGAGTTGTGATGTATCAAAAGAACCTCATTGTACTTTTGATGTAAAATTTCGTTATCCTCAAAAATTTGCTTCACTTCCTTTAACAATAAATTAGGATGCGTTAGGGGAGTGCTAAACGGAATGTCTACAAAATGGATGTATTGATGTAATTCTGAATCGTAAACACAAAAAGAAAATCCATCCGAACTTAATTGGATGGATAATTTCTTATGGAATACTAAATTATCTATATTTTTATTCATCTCTTACTAAGGCATCGTATAAAGGTGGCCAGTTTCCACTCACACTTACTTCGTTTAAAGAACCAATACTAATAAATCCACCAGGAATATCATCACCTCCTAAAGCTTCTTTTTCTTGCTTAATTAAAGAAGTGCTCATTCCTTTTAAAATAGCGGCTTTATCAATTTTAACTTCAAAAACAGAAGCTAAAATTTTATTAGCTCTTAAAACAGCAGAAGTTTCAATCTTAAACTCTTCATTCGTTCCGGGAATAGTTAACATATTTTTGTAATCACGTCCTTTAAATATTTTGTCTCTAACAGGAGCATAACCAATGGTATCAGTTATTTTTTTCTCTACTTCTACATATAATGGAGACCAAGTAGTTCCTCTGTTTTCTTTTACAATTTCTGTACGTGTATCTGTAATAGGGAAAGCAGCCGTGTCAATAAATTTAATTAAACTTTCTCCGTTACTTGTAAATTTACCTAAAATAGTGTTGTGTGCATCCTGAGCATCTGCAATTAATTTTAATTGTTTAATCACCTCAGTATAACGTACTTTTTTTTCTTGATGAAATTTAATAGGTTCCATAATTCCGTTATAAATTAAGTAAGATAAGTATCCTGCTGCACCTAATAATAGTACAGAGATAATTGGTGTTAATTTATAAGGTAAGAATTTAACAATAAGTACAGCTAATAAAACTGTAACTACCACACCTAAAATAATAAATAATATCATCGTTTATTGAATTAATTTTAATAATGAACGAAGACAAATCTACAATTTTTTTTTATTCATAAAAATTTTTATCAAGTTTTCAATCTTTATATTTGTGTAAACTTTTTTTATGATTAAAACAGCATCGGAATTTTACAAAAGATTGTATCAAAAATTTCCTTTTGAACCTACAGAAATTCAGCAGCAATTATTAAATCAATTGGCAGAATTTTCTTTTGATACCGATGACGATGCCATCTTTATACTAAAAGGATATGCAGGTACCGGAAAAACAACTAGCATTAGTACATTTGTCAATCATTTATGGGAGGTCGGTAAAAAAGCCGTTTTGTTGGCTCCAACAGGTAGAGCTGCCAAGGTAATTTCTAATTACTCCAAAAAAAAGGCCTATACCATTCATAAAAAAATATACCATCCTAAAAAGCAATCCAACGGAAACGTGGCGTTTGTAAAGCAACCTAACAAACATACCAATACCTATTTTATTGTAGACGAATCTTCTATGATTGCAGACAGCTCTGGTGATGTAAGCTTGTTTGATAACAACTCTTTGTTAGATGATTTGATGGATTATGTATACAATGGCTTTAATTGCAAACTAATTTTTATTGGAGATACGGCTCAATTACCACCTGTAAAATCAGAATTAAGTCCTGCCTTATCTGAAGATACGCTGGCTATCAATTATGATAAAAACCCATATTTGTTAGAGCTGGATAAGGTGATGAGACAAAATGAAGGTTCTGGAATTTTAAGTAATGCCACCAGTATTAGAGCTCAATTGGCACAAGATGGTTTTTACAATTTTCAGTTCGATTTAGACTTTCCAGATATTGTGAGATTACAAGATGGATATGATATTGAAGAAGCCATTGTAAATGCTTACGATAGGGCTGGGGTAGAAGATACCGCGTTTATTGTTCGTTCCAATAAAAGAGCCAATCAATACAACCAACAAATTAGAACCAAAATTAGAGGGCAAGAAAGTGAAATTTCTGCAGGAGATTATGTAATGATTGTAAAGAACAATTATTTTTGGTTAAAAGATACTACCGAAGCCGATTTTATAGCCAATGGCGATATTGCCGAAGTTCAAGAAATTTTTAATATTAAGGAATTGTATGGTTTTAGATTTGCCGAAGTAAAACTACGTTTGATAGATTATGCGGATTTAAAACCTATAGAAACCGTATTGTTGTTAGATACCGTTCATTCAGAAAGTCCTTCGCTTACCTATGAGCAGTCTAATAAATTGTATCAAGAAGTATTGCAAGATTACGCAGATGAAAAATCTAAATACAAGCAAATGTTAGCGGTTAAAAACAATCATTATTTTAACGCGTTGCAAATTAAGTTTGCTTATGCTATGACTTGTCATAAATCGCAAGGAGGACAATGGGATACCATTTTTATAGAACAACCTTATTTACCTGAGGGTTTAAACAAAGATACGATGCGTTGGCTCTACACAGCGATTACCAGAGCTAAAGAAAAAGTATATTTAATAGGTTTTGGTAAAGAGTATTTTGAGGGATAATTATTAAGATTTTAATTGAATGATAGATATTAACGCAGATTTAGGAGAAGGTTTTTTATTTGATGAAGAACTCATGCAAAAAATTAGTTCTTGTAATATTGCTTGTGGTGGGCATACAGGTACTGTAAGTTCTATGCGGGCAACCCTTCGTTTGGCTAAACAATATAGCGTTACTATAGGGGCACATCCATCGTATCCAGACACGACTTTTTTTGGCAGAAAAGAACTAAAAATTGACAACGATGCTCTTACTAAAAGTTTAAAACATCAAATATGTACACTTATTCAAATTGCTAAAGAAGAAAAAGTAGAAGTTGCTTACGTAAAGCCACATGGAGCCTTGTATAATAAAGCAGCTGTAGATATAAATACAGCAAAGTTGCTAGTTACGTTAGTACATGAAATTGATAGTAGTTTGGCAATTATGGGTTTGGCAAATTCTATATTGCAAGAGGTTGCAGAAAAAAACAATACGATATTTATAAAAGAAAGTTTTGCGGACAGACGGTATAATAAAGATGGCACACTAGTAAACAGAAGTAATCCTCTCGCCGTAATACATAAAAAGGAAGAAGTTTGGAAACAGCTAAAAAGTTTGTTGTTTAGCAAAAGTATCATAGCTATTAATGGCGATAAAATTGATTTAGACGTTTATAGTATTTGTTTTCATGGAGATACTCCTGAGGCTGTAGTCTTGTTGTCTTATGTAAAAGAACAGTTGTTGGTTCATCGTATAAAAATTAAAAGCTTTGTTTAATATTGTTCCTTATGGAGAAGAAGCTTTGCTGCTAAATTTTAAAGCAGAAATTTCTTTAGAAGTCCATTTACAAGTAAAAGCCTATTATCTTCATTTAAAGAAGTTACATATACATGGAGTGGTAGATTTTATTCCAGCCTACCATTCTTTAACCATTTGTTTTTGTCCAGAAATAGTTAACTACAAAGCTTTAAAAAATATCATCCAGAAAGAAAAGGTAATCATTCCTAAAAAAAATACAGAAAAAAATATTGTAGAAATCCCTGTTTGTTATGATGTGGAATTTGGAATAGATTTGGAGATGGTTGCTGCTAAAACAAAATTATCTCATCAACAAATTATAGATACACACACTGCACAACCTTATTTGGTGTATATGTTAGGCTTTGCTCCTGGATTTATGTATTTAGGAGGATTGCATAAAAAATTGCACATGCCACGTAAAGAAACACCTAGATTAAAAGTGTCTGCAGGCTCTGTAGGATTGGCAGATCAACAAACAGGAATTTATCCTTTAGAAACTCCTGGAGGATGGCAAATTATAGGAAGAACGCCTTTGCAGTTGTTTACCAAAGAACAACCTTCGTTGGTTTCTATGGGAGATTATGTTCAATTTACACCCATTTCTAAAAATACGTTTTATACCCTTAAAAGCAGATGAGTTTAGAAGTTTTAAAACCAGGTTTACATACCTCTATTCAAGATGGAGGACGAGTAGGTTTTCAAGACAAAGGAATTCCTAAAAGCGGGTTTATGGATACACAATCTGCTCATTTGGCTAATTTGTTGGTAAACAACCCACCCAATACTTCACTCATAGAAATGAGTTTTTTAGGAGCTACATTTAAAGTGCATAAAACCATAGAGATTGCTATTTGTGGAGCTTGTATGGGAGCTTTAGCTAACAATACGCATATACCCATCAATAAAAAGGTATTGATTAAAAAAGGAACTGTTCTAACATTTTCACAAGCAACCCGTGGAGTGTATACGTACTTAGCTGTTTCAGGATCCTTTATGATTCCTACTTATTTGGGGAGTACAGCTACTTATATACCTGCAGGAATAGGAGGACAGCAAGGAAAACTATTAAAAAAAGGAGATAAAATACCTATAAAAAGTATTTCCATTAAAACAAATTGTTCTTTTGGTAGAGTAAAACCCATACAAGCTAAAACAACATTAAATTTAACTTGTTTAAAGGGACCTGAATACCATTGTTTTTCTATACAAGACCTTGATTCTTTTTTTACAAATACATACACCATTTCTAAGAATAGTAATAGAATAGGAACACGATTACAAGGAACTTCTTTGGAATTAACGAATGTTACCGAAATTATTTCTTCTGGAATTGTAAAAGGTACTGTACAAATTACCAAAGGAGGTTTACCTATTGTACTGATGGCAGATGCTCCTACTACAGGAGGTTATTTACGAATTGTTAATTTAACAAGAAAAGCGTGTAATATATTGTCTCAATTACCTGTAGGGAAAAAAGTACAGTTTCAACTGATGCAACCTTAATACAATAATCTATTTTTATAAATAGATAAGACTCCTTAAGTACATTTTCAAATTACTATTTAATAAAATGACTTTTAAGTAAAAGATATTAAGATGGGGTTTCATCTTTAGTATCTGAATTCCAGAACTCACGTTTTTTGTTTAATTCTTTTTCTTGCTTAGCATATTCCTCAATAGAAATTACTTTTAAAAAAGAAGGATGCTGTTCAATAGCGTATTCTATCTTTTTAACAATATCGTTTACATCTTCGTTTTCGTAATCAATATCTAGAGGTTTTTTAATAACCATGGATTGTAATATTCCACGTTTCTTGATAAGCAATCCTTTTTTGTCAAAAGATCTTCTAAAGCCATCAATCACAATAGGAACTACAATAGGATTGTAGGTTTTAATTAAATGTGCAGTACCTCTTCTTACAGGGTTAAAGGGTTTGGTAGTTCCTTGCGGAAACGTAATTACCCATCCATCATCAAGAGCCATTTTTATATTGGTAATGTCAGACATTTTCACCTGTCTATTTACATTTTTACCCGCAGCTCTCCAAGTTCTTTCTATAGATATAGAGCCTACATAAGCAAAAATTTTAGGTAAAAGACCTGCTTTCATAGTTTCTAAAGCGGCAATATAATATAGGTTAAGTTTTGGTTTTAATAAATAGGTCCACCTTTTTAAGGTATTATCTCTACCATTTAATGTTGCATAAAAAACATGATACATAGCTGCTACATCTGCAAAATAGGTTTGATGATTAGAAATAAAAAGAACGTTTCTATCAGGTAATTCTTTTAATATTTCAGATCCTTCAATTTTTAACTTGTTAAAACCATTGTACCTTCTGTAAGATACAATTCCAACAATATTAATGATGATGCGTTTTAAAAAAAGGTATTGCCCAAAAGGGTTCTTTTTTAATAATCCCATGGATTTTTGTCTGTTTTTTTATTGGATAACAAATTTACAATAATTTGTACCTAATTATATGTTTTTTAGCATTTCTTTAATTTCATTTAAAATCATCGCGGTAGCTCCCCATATAAAATACTCTTTATAGCGAAAACAAGGAGCTTTCATTGTTATGTTGTTAGAAGTGATGGTTTCAATGGCTAATGTATTAATATCCATAAGATGATGTACAGGAAGTTCTACGATATTTTGTACTTCGTAATTCATCGTAATTTTAGGTTGTGTAGTAATAACAGCTAAAAATGGAGAAACATTAAAATTACTAGGAGGAATGTAAATAGGAGATAGCGGTCTGATGATTTCTTTAGTTTCAACAAAAAAACCAATTTCTTCATAGGTCTCTCTAAGAGCGGTTTGTCTTAAATTGTTATCTTTTTCTTCATATTTTCCTCCAGGAAAACTAATCTGATTGCCATGGGTTCCTTTGTAATTTGCCCTTTGTGTAAGTAGTATATTGGTATTACCGTTTACATCAGGATACAGTAATGTCAATACTCCTGCTTTTTTTGCATTTGTAGGAATTTGATGTTTATCTAACAAAACTCTTGATGGAGGAGCTACTATTTTATGTGCTTTACTACCAGCAAGTTTTATGTTTTTTAGAAATTCTATTTTTTGATTTAGTTGTTCAAAATTCATTTTTTACTTACATTCAATACATGAAATCTAAATATATAAAACTCATTTTAAGTGTCTTGTTAGATGGTATTGGAATTATCTCTTATTTTTTTCCTCAAGTAGGAGAGCTTATAGACGTTGTTTGGGCTCCTTTATCTACTTACATACTTTTAAAAATGTATAAAAACAAAGTAGCTAAATATACAGCTGTTTTAGGCTTTGTAGAAGAGTTATTACCTTTTACAGATATTGTTCCAACATTTACAATTACTTGGGTGTTAAGTAATTTTGATAAAGAGAAAAATTAAGATTTTAATTTCATTCTTTTCATCATTTTTTGTTGCATATTTTTAAAGAATGAATACTGTCCTACTAACCACCCAACGTAGGGTAAAGTAAACTGATATACTAAAAATACAGGAATAATATATAACAAATAATAAACAACAATATTTAAATTTTCTTTAGTAACTCCTAAAACAGACAAAGCCGGACGAACAATAAAGGCAGCAAAAGAACCATTAATACTAAAAGCTACTAGAATTGCCAGTATTTCCCAGTTAGATGTCAATCCCCATCGTTGTTTTAATTGTTCCATTTGAATAATTATTTTTTTACAAAAGTAGATTTATAATACGCGATACACAACTAAATTTAATGGATTAAATAAATTTATCCTGGAGTTCTTTAGAGGGTATCATACATGCATCTTTTTTACCATACCATTTGTATCTGTTTTGAGCAATAAAATCGTAAAACACATCTCTAATAGTCTTAGGAATGATGTAAAATATATATAGTAATGAATATCTATTCTTCATTTTTTTAGCAATAGTAAGAGCCGCGCTAGATTTTGTGTAAATTTTATGCTCGGTAACAAGTAATATAGAATCTATATTAGAAAACTTAGAGTTTTTCTGCTTCAAAAATTCTTGAACGTTATTTGCTTGCAATGCTCCAAATTTAAATGAGTTCCTACCGTCGTTTTTTATGACAAACCTTACAGAATTATCACACAAATTGCATACGCCATCAAATAAAATAATCGGATGTTTTTTAGCAATATCTTCTATGTTTTTCAAACCATTACTCATTTAGTTTCGCTAAATTTGTCGAAATTTTTATACAAATATACTTAATTGAAATTCATGAAAAGTACCAAATTATTTTTGTTAGTAGCAATCTTTAGTATTGCTGTAAAAGCACAAGAAGTTAAATTAAAAAATAAGGGAAAAATGTATGCGTATTGGGGGTGGAATAGAGCGGCCTATTCTGCATCAGACATTACATTTAGAGGAGACGATCACAACTTTACGTTAAAAGATGTAGTGGCAAAAGACAAACAGAATAAATTTTCGGTTAATAAATTTTTAAACCCTGTAAACATTACTATTCCTCAAACAAATTACGGTATCGGGTATTTTTTTCATGAAAAATACAGTGTATTTGTAGGAGTAGATCATATGAAATACGTAACGGTGCAAGATCAATTTTTAACGATTGATGGAGAAATAGATCCTTCCTTTGGAATTGTTGCAGAGGATGGTACACCTTCTCCTTTTGTAGACAAAGGAATAAGACAAACGGAAGACTTTTTACAATTTGAACATACAGATGGTTTAAACTATATTCACGTATCTATTAATAGATTTGATGATATTAGTAGTAGTTTTGGGTTGAATTCTGAAAACTTTGTGATTAATTTAACAGAAGGTATTGGTGCTGGCCCTATGTTACCTAAAACAAATTCAACATTATTAGGTAAAGAAAGACATGACGATTTTAATATTGCTGGTTACGGAGTACATGCCCAAATGGGATTAAACTTTGTGATTTATAAATACTTTTTTGTGCAAACAGATGTTAGAGGTGGGTACATAAATATGCAAAACATCAGAACAACAAACAATAGCTCAGATAGAGCCTCTCAAGATTTTACGTTTTTACAAGGAACTATTTTAATAGGAGGAAGGTTTAAAATATTTTAAATAATTATTAGGCGGTTTAATAAAATAACTGATTTTTCAAATTGAAAAATTTAAAATCGAGATTGGAATTTACATGTTCTAATCTCGATTTTAAATTTGTTTATTTTTTAGAATGATACCATTTCTTAGTAGAAAACACTGTCATAGGTATTTGTTAGATATTCATATTGAGTTACATTCTTAACTTTCTTCTGATCTGTTTCTTTTATCATCGTTACAACTCTTGTTTCGTCTTGTCAATACAAATTCCTTCCAACTTTAACTTTGAGAAGAGAAGATAAGCCTTGTTTTTTGTGTAATTTTAGCCACACTCTCGAATTGTTTTTTCTGTAAAGCCTAGTTTTATTGATACTCCCTGTGATAACAGGCTTTTCCTTTCTATAAAAATCATAATTTTTTTAATCTGCCTCGAACTCGAGATGTTGTAATTTTATTGAGCAGTAATTCAAGTTCTTTTCTGCTTTCTAAGATTTGGACAGATTTTTTTGCATTCAATAAGATAATCAATAATACAAGTAATATTAAATACGAAATAATATTACGGCTTAATTTTTCAAATCTATTATTTATAAGACCTGTTGCGTTAAGTTATTGAATGAATCATGTCTTAAAAATATTAATCCTAGTTAATTCTTAGGGCTTAGGACTAAAAAGGTAATTATTTCCCTTGGTTTGTCTACAGGTACTAAAAAAATCAACTAGGTGACCCTGAATGAATTTGATATAAATAGCTTTATGAAACTTGGCTGTAAATAAGTATCATAATTCTCACTCAGGAGAAAAAATAGATGTTTCGCTTTAGAAACTCTTTTGTTTTCATAAAACCTTATTAAAAAGTCTATTTTGAACTATTTTTTTTGAGGGGTTTATATAGCATCAAAATACAACAAAACTTTAATGAATGCTAAGGTTTTACATCTTATGAACGTGCCTATATATAATAAAAAACATGGCAAGCTATTTGAATAGTTTACCATGTTTTTTGTTTACGGTTTAGGATTTATTTTATTCCTCTAAAACCAGCATTTAATTGAGATTCTGTTAATACCTTTTTGATTTTTTGATGAGTAGCTGTATGAAGAGGTTTTGTTACTTTCCACTCTGTAAATTCATTATAAGTACCATTCTCTTTCATTTCATTAATTAATTCCCATCTTTTTAAATGATATTCTTTATAATATTCAAATATTTGTTCTCTTACTTCATCAGATAAGTGTAATTCTTCATATGGAGCTAATTTTTTTTCTAATCTTTCAACAGCTATTCTAGCTGATTTATCGATCCAACTTTGGGAAAAACAATTGATAGAGGTAATTAAAGTTACTAAAAAAATATATTTCTTAAGATTCATTTTTTTTTGTTTTTGTTACTACAAATATAATTGTTAATCTAATAAAAAAGCAAAAAATATACATATTATATTAAAATATTAATAATTATTTAATATTTGGCTTGAATATTTATTAATACCAGCGTTTCTTTTTTTTCTTAGAGGCTTCAGATTTTCTTCCTTTTTTATATTTACTTCCCTTTTTTTTATGGACTTCAGGTTTTGCTTTTGGATCTAAAGGATAAGGATGATTTTCTTCTACAGAAATTAGTTTGCCAATAAGTTGTTGAATGTCTTTTAAATAGCTTTTTTCATCTGCAGCACAAAAAGAAATGGCACGTCCTTCTTTACCAGCTCTACCTGTACGACCAATTCTATGAACATAACTTTCAGACACGTTAGGCAAATCAAAATTTACAACAATATCTAAATTAGGAATGTCAATACCTCTAGCAGCGACATCTGTGGCTATTAAAATATTTACATCGTTGTTTTTAAATTTATTTAAGGCTTTGGTTCTTGCTACTTGTGTTTTGTCTCCGTGTATAGTAGCTACTTTATAATTGTTTTTTAATAATGTAGTCTCTAACTTATCAACTCCAAATTTGGTACGTCTAAAAATAATCATGTTTCCTCTTAACTCATTACGTAGTAAGTGCAAACACAATTCAATTTTTTTAGGTTTGGGAACCATGTATACCTCTTGATGAATGGTTTTTGCGGCTGATGATATTACAGAAACAGAAACTTTTTGAGGTTCGGTTAAAATTTCATTCGCTAAACTCTCTATTTTTAAAGGCATGGTTGCAGAGAACAACAACGATTGCTTTTGAGTAGGACATAGACGTTCTATTTTTTTAACATCGTCTATAAATCCCATATCTAACATCATGTCAGCTTCATCTAGCACCAATATTTCAATATAATCTAAATTTAAAATATCTCGTTTGTGTAAATCTAACAATCTACCTGGAGTAGCAATTAAAATATCTACTCCTTTTTTAAGAACATCTATTTGAGGTTCCATAGAAGTACCTCCGTAAACAGAAGTTGTTCTTATATTAGTATAGGTACTGTAAATTTTAAAGTTTTCTTCAATTTGTATCGCCAATTCACGAGTGGGGCTTACAATTAAAGCTTTTATTTTTTTAGCTTTCTTCTGATCGTTTTGCTGCTCAAAAATTTTATTTAAAATAGGCAATGCAAATGCTGCTGTTTTACCTGTTCCTGTTTGTGCACATCCAATTACATCGATACCTTCTAATACCAAAGGAATAGTTTCCTTTTGGATAGGAGTGGGAGTAGTATAATTTTGCTCAGAAACGGCTTTTAAAATTTTAGCGTTTAAGGATAAGTCTTTAAATGTCATAAATAAAATGTACTAGAAGCACAAAGATAGCTAAAGAAAAGGTGGTTTAATGTTTAATTGACTTCTGATTGTTTTAAAAATACATTTAATCGCTCTTCTAATTGTTGACAAGTGGCAAATCCATTACTTAAATAACCTTTTCTATTTTTATGTTCTACAACCAAGGTTGGCATTCCTTGAATTTGATGTTCTTTAAAATGCTGAAAGTCTTTTTGTGCCAATGCTGCATAAAATGGGTCTTTCATTTTTAGAGAGAAATCCTTAAAGCTAAAACCAATACTATCTGTATAAGGTTTATACGCTTCTATGGTTTCTACATCAATAGCATCGTGATAAACTGCTTTTAATAATAATTCTGCAAACTTAATAGCCGCATCAGGTTGATGTTGTTTAATAATTACAAGTGCAATTGCTGGAGGTACAGAGTTTAAAAGTAATTGCCCATCTCCAAATAATGTATTTAAAAAAGGAATTCCAAATTTTACCTGAGTTACTTCTTCTACCGTTTTATAGGCTCCTGCTTTTACATAGGGAGCGACATCGTTTATATAACCAACTCTGGTATTTAGAAACAAGCCTCCACTAACTACTTTAAAATCAATATTTTCTCTATGTTTTGAAACAAATGCTTGAAATTCATCTTTAAATCCGTAGCACCAACCACATAAAGCATCGTAATAATAGGTAATGGTAATTTTTTCTATGTTGTTTGCTTGTGTAAGTTTGTGAGTTTTATCCTTTGGATTTTCTTTACAATTTCCTGTAACAGGATCGCAGGTATATTGATGATTTGTCATAGTGTAAAAATTACTGTTATTTTTTTTATTACAGTAAAGGTCGTAAAAAATAATTTATTTTACATAAAAATAAAAAAGGAAAGTAATGCTTTCCTTTTTTTAATTAAATACCGTCAATAAAACTTTCTAAAGTATCTTTAAAGGTAAAGCCTTCTTTTAAGACTTCTTTACTTAGCTTTTTATGCTCAACTAAAGCCCATAAAATAAATTCTTTATAAAAAGCCTCGTCCTTAGAGGTAATATCAGGTTGGTATTCTTTTAACAGATCCGTTAATGGAGTAATATAATTTAATTGTTGCTGGTATTCATTGTTAGTAACATCGTTTGCAAGTTCAAAATCACTACCCGTTACAAACCAATTAATCAATTCATCATAAGGAGTGATAGCTCCTTTTCTAACCAATTTTTCTATGGCAGGGAAGTAGGTAGGAAATAATGTTTTTACGGATTGATGAATTAAGTTCTCTGCAACGGTAGCAGCACCTTCTTGTTCTCCTTCGTACACCAATTCTACTTTACCATTAATGGCAGGGATAATTCCCATAAAATCGCTTAATCGAATACTGGTTTCAGTATCGCCAGTAGTTAACATTCTTAGCTCTGCGGTACTTAGTAAACTTTCAAAAGCAGAAATACTTAAACGTGCACTCACACCACTTTTAGCGTCGATGTATTCACTATCTCTGGCTTCAAAACCAATTTGTTCTAATAAATCTTTGGCCAATTCTGGAACGTAAATGTTATTTTTCTGTTCTTGTTCTAACTTAGCCTCTTGTTGTGTAATACTTTTAGCAATTTCTATAGTATCAGGGTAGTGTGTTAGAATCTGAGAACCAATTCTATCTTTTAAAGGTGTGATAATACTTCCTCTATTGGTATAATCTTCCGGATTGGCTGTAAACACAAATTGCATATCTAAATCAAATCGGAGTTTAAAACCTCTAATTTGGATGTCTCCTTCTTGTAAAATATTAAATAAAGCTACTTGTATTCTAGCTTGTAAGTCTGGCAATTCGTTAATGACAAAAATACAACGATTGGCTCTAGGAATCATTCCGTAATGAATCACTCGATCATCTGCATATGATAATTTTAAATTGGCAGCCTTAATAGGATCAATATCTCCAATAATATCTGCCACAGTTACATCGGGAGTGGCTAGTTTTTCTGCAAATCTTTCGGATTGATGCAGCCAAGCTATAGGAGTGTTGTCTCCTTTTTCTTGAATGAGGTCTTTTGCATATTTAGAAATGGGTTTTAAAGGATCGTCATTAATTTCAGAACCTTGTACCACAGGTATGTACTCATCTAACAAAAAGACCATTTGACGTGCCAAACGTGTTTTTGCTTGTCCGCGTAACCCTAACAGGTTGATGTTGTGTTTTGATAAAATGGCACGTTCTAACTGTGGAATAACCGTTTTTTCGTATCCATGTACTCCTGTAAACGTATCTTTTTGTTCTTTTTTTAATCGAATTAAATTTGTTCTTAATTCTTCCTTAATACTTTTGTATTGATAGTTTGAAGCTTTAAGTTCCCCTAATGTTTTGATGTTTGTATGTATCATGATCCTTTAATTCTTTTTTTTCTGTTTTGTTCGTAATCTTCAAAAATCATTTCTCCCAGTCCTTTTAACCCTGTAAAAAATGCTTTTCCTTGATTGGCTTGTGTAAACGCTCTTACAAATTGCATAAGGTATTGGTCTTGAGCAATCATAAAAGTGGTAATAGGAATGTGTAATTTTCTTGCTTGACCTGCTTTGTCATAACATTTATTTACAATGTGTTTGTCTAATCCGTTACTATTTTTATAGTACCTACCGTCTGGCAAACGCATGCAACTGGGTTTACCATCTGTAATCATAAAAATTTGTTTGTTGGTGTTCTTTTTTCTTCTGAGTAAATCCATGGCTAGTTCTAAACCTGCAATGGTATTGGTATGAAATGGCCCTACTTGTAAATAGGGTAGATCTTGAATAGAAATTCTCCAAGAATCGTTTCCAAAAACAATAATATCTAAGGTGTCTTTAGGATATCTAGTGGTAATTAATTCTGCTAAGGCCATGGCTACTTTTTTGGCAGGAGTAATTCTATCTTCTCCATAAAGTATCATACTATGGCTAATATCAATCATTAACACCGTACTCATTTGAGATTTATGACTGGTTTCATTCACCACCAAATCGTCTTCCGAAAGTTGAAATCCGTTAGAAATTCCATGGTTTACCTGTGCATTTTTAATACTTTCTGTCATAGACACATGATCTAATCCATCTCCAAATTGATACGCTCTTGTTTCTCCTGTAGCGTCTTCTCCAAAACCTAACTTTTGAGTGCTGTGGTTTCCAGATCCAGATTTTTTTAATTTTCCAAAAATCTGATTCAAGGCTCGTTGTCGAATCGCTCGTTCTGTTTTCGCTGTAATTCCAGTTCCGTTACTACCATCGGGTTTTATTTGAGGTTGAATAAAACCTTTTTCAAATAAATCTCGTTTAAAATCTTCTAAAGTATATTCTGGAGTGGTTAATTGGTATGTTTTGTCTAATTGTTCTAACCAATCTAAAGCTTCATCTACATCACCAGAGGTGTGTGTAATTAATTCTTTAAAAATATCTAAAAGTTTATCAAAAATACTTAGTTCAGGGGCTTCGTATTTTTTAAAAACAAAACCAGTATATGCTGCATCTCTTGAGTTCATAAATTAAACTTTAAGGTTAAGTACTAAAGTAATTGATTTTGATGATTATTTAACTAAGTCGAAAAAAGATACGAGTTATTAAGATTTATTTTAAGTTTTATGTTTTTCACCCCACTAAACCACTAATCTGTTCTAGCCAATAGTTGGTTTTCATTCCTATTTTCCCAGTGCTGTATGTGTGTTGGGTATTGTTTAGAATATCTTTATTAATAGAGTTAATGATAGGCATTTGCACATGTTCTGGATAAGGAATATCGTAATGAATGGTATTGTTGTTTTTATCTGTAATTAAAATAGAGGAGTCGTTAAAACAAGCCAATTCAATACTCCCTTGGGTTCCGTGGATGATGAGCTGATCTTTCTTTTGTGAAATTCCTGTGTTAAATGCCCAAAAGCAATTAGCTATAATGTTGTTTTTAAACAAAATATTAGCAGTAACTACATCGTTAGATTGGTAAATATTAGCTTGATTTTTAGCAATCCCTTGTACAGTAGCAATATCTCCAAACAAAAATTCTAGAATGTTCAATTGATGGGATCCTAAATCGTAAAAATAGCCATCGCCAGCAATTTTGGGGTTTACCCTCCAATTTTTAGATGCATAATCAGCATTAATCGTATCTAAAGGCTTGGTTAAATTTAAGTTAATGTGTAGAATTGTACCAATGGTATTTTGTTGAATCAGTTCCTTAACTTTTAAGAAATTAGGCAAACAGGTTCTATAATAAGCTATAAACAGAGGAAGATTTTTATTGTGAAATGCTTTCGTAATCTCTAAACATTCTTGATGTGTAATGGCCATCGGTTTTTCTATATAACACGCTTTACCTGCTGCTGCTACTTTTAATGCGTAGGCTTTGTGATATTTAGGAGGGGTAGCAATGTAAACAGCGTTCACGTTTGGGTGGTTTATAACCTCGTCTGCATCGGTAGTCCAGTTTTGTATATTATGCCTTTGTGCGTAATCTTTAGCTTTGTTAGCATCTCTACGCATTACAATTTCTAAAGTTGAGTTTTCTAATTTGTACATGGCAGGAGCACTTTTTACCTCACATACATTACCCACACCTATAATTCCCCAAGCTACTTTGTTCATCTGTTTGTTTAATTTACTTTAAAAGTAAGTATTTCTTAAAATATTTGGTGAATTAAAAAGGTTTTTTGTTTATTTGCAATCCTTAAAAAGAGAGGTGCCAGAGTGGTAATGGAGCAGCCTGGAAAGCTGTGGTCGAGAAATCGGCTCCAGGGTTCGAATCCCTGTCTCTCTGCAATTTCAATTAATTTACAATAATATATGTAAATTACACCCAAAAAAACACCTGCTTTTAAGAAAGTGGGTGTTTTTTTATAAATAACTTATTTGTTCACTTCTTATTTATCCTATCATTAAAATAATACTTTTGTAAATTCTTTTAATAAAGTAAAAATAATGAGGCCAATTATGTTTGTGGGTACAGGTTCGGATGTAGGTAAAAGCATACTTACTACAGGTTTGTGCAGAATATTTAAACAAGATGGTTTGCATCCTGCACCATTTAAGGCTCAAAACATGTCTTTAAATAGCTATGCAACTCCTAATGGAGAAGAAATTGGTAGAGCACAAGCTGTGCAGGCAGAAGCTTGTGGAGTTCCTTGTGATACACGAATGAATCCTATACTGTTAAAACCTACTTCGCATCAATCGTCTCAAGTAATTTTACACGGAAAACCCATTGGAGATCAATCTGCCAAAGAATACTTTTTAGGAAATAATAAAGAAAACCTATTTAACGAAGCTAAAAAAGCATTTGATAGTTTATCTAAAGAATATGCACCCGTTGTGATGGAAGGAGCAGGGAGTATTTCTGAGTTAAATTTAAAACATCGAGATATTGTAAACATGCGTATGGCCAAACATGCCAATGCCGATGTGTATTTAGTAGCAGATATTGATAAAGGAGGGGTGTTTGCTAGTGTATATGGTACCATAGCACTTTTAGAAGATTGGGAACGTAGATTAATTAAAGGAATTATTATTAATAAATTTAGAGGAGACATTTCTTTGTTTGACGAAGGGAGAAAAAAGATCGAAGAATTGACTCAAATCCCTGTTATAGGAGTTGTTCCTTTTGCTCAAGATATTTACATAGAAGATGAAGATTCTGTGGCTTTAAACACAAAATCAACCACAGTAGTAGCCCATAAAATAAACATCGCAGTGGTATTGTTACCACACATTTCTAATTATACAGATTTTAACATTTTAGAACGAGATGAGCGCGTAAATTTATTTTATTCAAAAAATGCATCAGAAATAGCCAAAGCAGATATTACCATTTTACCAGGAACTAAAAATACGTTGAGTGATTTGCATTTTTTGCGTACACAAGGGCTTGCAAGTGTTATTTTAAGCAATTTTAAAAAACATAAAAAAGTAATAGGTATTTGTGGGGGCTATCAAATGATGGGAGATTGGGTAAAAGATCCTCACGGAGTAGAGGGTACGTTAACCGAATTACCTGGATTGGGAATATTACCTATAAAAACTACCTTAACGAAAGAAAAAAAGACTGTACAACAGAATTTTTTTTATAGAAATCAAAAACAAGTGTGTAAAGGGTATGAAATTCATATGGGAATCACAGAATTTAAACAACAGATGCCCTTAACTACATTGGAAAATAACACTCAAGAAGGTTATTGGTTAAATAAAAATTGTTGGGGAACCTACATACATGGTATCTTAGACAATGCTGTGGTGATAGACGATTTGTTAGAAAGTGTGTCTACAGAAAAGAGACTCTCTCATCAAGAATTTAAAGAAAATAATTATGATTTGTTAGCAGATCATTTAAGAAACTGTTTAGATATTAACTATATATACACCCAAAATAAACGAAACGAATGGTAGAGGGGCATGGAGATGATGGGTATAAGTACGCTCATAAAGTGTTACATAATTTTAGTTCCAATGTATATTACAAAGGTTGTGACCCTCGTTTACTTGCCGAATTACAAGATAAGATAGGGGTTGTAAAGAATTATCCATCTCCTATGGCTAATGAATTAAACCAAGTAGCAGCCAATTATTTTAATAAAGATGTGCATCAATTTTTGTTTGGAAACGGAGCTACAGAGTTGTTTTATTTAATTGCTCAGTGTTTTTCGGGAACATCAGCTACTGTAGTTGTTCCTACATTTTCAGAATATCAGGATGCCTGTGAAATGTATCAGTTAAAAACGGAACTAACTACTTGGCAACAGGTGCTAGATTATCCATACAAAACCGCGCTAGCATTTATTTGTAATCCTAACAATCCCACAGGAGAGGTATTGCAAGTTCAAGAAATAGAAATATTACTTAAAAAATATCCAAAGACCACGTTTGTAATAGACGAAGCGTATATTGAATTTTGTGCACAAACAGATTCAGCCATTTCATTGTTAGATGTGTATCAAAATATAATCCTTGTAAAATCGTTAACCAAAACGTTTGCAATTCCTGGGCTTAGATTAGGTTATGTAATAGCATCTCAAAATATCATCAAAAAAATGCTTGTTTTTAAACAACCTTGGACCGTAAATGCCTTGGCGATAACAGCAGGAACGTATATTTTTAAGAACTATCAAAATTTACTTTTTTCCAAAAAAGAGATGTTAGCTAAAACTGTTGATTTTGCAGCTAAAATTAATGAAATACCGTTTTTAGAAGTTCAAAAAAATAGTACGAGTTATTTTTTAATAAAAGTACTAAAAGGTACGGCAACAGCCTTAAAAGAATATTTAATGCAACATCATCAAATACTGGTAAGAGATGCTACTAATTTTAAGCAATTACAAGGAGAATACATTAGAGTTTCCTTGCAAAACACACTTTCTAACCAAACACTCATCAAAGCATTAAAAATATGGAGTGTATTGTAGTATTACTAACCGCCTTTGTGTTAGATGTTTTGTTGGGAGATCCTAGAAAGTTACCTCATTTAATAGTAGGATATGGGAATTTAATTGCGTATTTAGAAAAAAAACTCAACAAAGGTAACCACAAGTTGTTTAAAGGTTTTGTAACAGTTTTATTCTGTATCGCTACCGTGCTTGTTGTGTATATGTGTATAGATTTTTTATTACATGATTATCTGTTGATGAACATATTTGTAAGTATTGTTTTACTATTTTATTGTTTGGCAAATACTACCTTGGTAAGAGAAGGAAAAGCAGTGTTTTTTGAATTAGAACATAAGGGATTAGAAGCGGGTAGAAAACGCTTGTCTTGGATTGTAGGGAGAGATACCAAAGAGCTTACAGAACAACAAATTAAAAAAGCGACGTTTGAAACGATGGCCGAAAATTTGAGCGATGGAGTCATTGCTCCCATGTTTTATTTTGTTTGTTTTGGTGTTGCAGGAGCGTTGGTGTATAAAATGATAAATACGTTAGATTCTATGATTGGCTATAAAAACGAACGATATGAACAGTTTGGAAAATTTGCAGCAAAACTAGACGATGTAGCCAATTACATTCCAGCCCGATTAACAGCCATCCTTATGTTGATGGTAACCTGTAAATTAAAAGGATTAAGGTTTGTATTTCAACAAGGTAAAAATCATAGCAGTCCCAATGCAGGATATCCAGAAGCAGCGTTGGCTTATATTTTGTCTTGTCAGTTTGGAGGGCCTAACAGCTATTTTGGTAAGCTAGTTCACAAACCTTTTATTGGAACCAATACTAGAAGGTTAGATTTTAACGAAATCAATAAAGTGGCAGCTATTAATTACAAAACGTCTATTTTATTTTTGATGTTAGGAATTGTGTATTTTTGCATACAACATGTTTATAACTAAAAAACACATTATTACAGGGGCTCCAGGAACAGGAAAAAGTACGTTGCTACAAGAGTTACACAAACAAGGATACTCTGTGATACAAGAAGTTTCTAGAGAAGTTATTATCGCTCAACAATTGCAAGAAGGCACTGCTTTTCCTTGGGAAAATACCGTTGAATATGCTGCAATTGTGTTTACAGAAATAAAAAAACGTTTACAACAACATTCTAATGCCTTATTTATAGATAGAAGTGTGGTAGACCTTATTGCGTACCTTCAATTTTATGGATACCATGTGAGTAAGGATTTGTTAAATTTCCCTTTTCATGATTATTTTCACTCCACTGTTTTTGTAGCTCCATCTTGGGAAGAGATTTATACTACAGATCCTCAAAGACCTCAACAGTATCAAGAATTAGAGGGACTGGAAGAAATGTTAATTCAAACTTATCAAAAATTAGGATTTACCTGTGTGTACCTTCCAAAATCTCATCTTGTACAAAGAGCTCAATTTGTAATTCAACAAATCAATTCGGTGGTTTCTGTGTAAAAAACAATATATTTGCAACATATTGGCACCTTTAGATTTTTCAAAGGTTTAAAAGGGAATTTAGTGAAAATCTAAAACTGTACCCGCAGCTGTAAACTTTTGTTGTGTAGATAACAACAACTTTTGTAACAAAACCACTGTTTTAAATTAAAATGGGAAGGGTTATCAAAGTATAAAGTGAGTCAGAATACCTACCAGTATTTTTTCGATTGAAATACAAGATTTTCGGGAGTTAAAATCTAAGTGTTAGGCTTCCTTTTTTTGATACTTCAAAAGAAAGGAACAAACTCTTTACGTGTTCTTTCGTTTTTATTAAAGAGTTAATGTTTTTAAATACATGGGAAAAAATTTAGTAAAAACAACACATACGTTTTTGTTTTGTGATGGAGGTTCTTGTCAAAAAGCAGGAAGCGAAAATGTAGTGAGAGCAGCAAGATTGTATCTAAGAAATAACGATTTATGGGATACAACACATACCATTAAAACAAGATGTAACGGACGTTGTGAAGATGCACCTACCTGTATTGTTCAGAATGGCAATCATTGGTATAAGGAATTAACTCCTGAAAAAATGACGGCTGTTGTAAAATCACATGTAGAAACAAATACACCTATTGATGACTATCTTTTGTACAATGACGAATGGCAAGAAATGCGTTCTAATAACGAAAGACCTGCTATAAAACCTAAAGATTTTGTGTTAAAACAAGATGATGATTTAGGAGAAGTGTATATCACGAAAGGTTTTAATTCAGATCAATATTTATTTCCTTTGTTTGAATTTTTAAAAGAAAAGAACATTCAAGGAACGATTCATACACCAAACGGAACATCCTATCCTGTTTCAGAGCTAAAAACAGTAACATATAACGATGCCTATACACTGTTTTTAACGTTTACAGGAGGTACAAACTATCCAATAGTAATTGGAAGCGTTCCTAAACACGAAGAAAAATCTTTAATACAAGCCAAAATCTCTAGTACCGAATATTTTATAGATAAGAATAATTTTAAAAAAGGGATTCGGTTTAAAAATAAAATGGGGAAATTTGTGATGTTTTTAGAAATAGCATCACAAGATGTACTTTTTTGGAACTACTGTTTAAACATACAATTATTAGGATTAGAAAACCCTATACATAAAAACGTTACGATTTAGAAGATGAGTAAAAAAGGAATATTACTTTGTGGACACGGAACTAGAAGAAAGTCTGGAACAAAATCGTTTCAACAGTTAGTTGCCATTTTAAAAGAGCGTTATGCGGAGTACGAAGTAGATTATGGGTTTTTAGAATTCAATCATCCTTTGTACGAAGCTGCTGTAGGAAGAATGTACGAAAAAGGAGTGCGAGAAATTTACGCATTGCCTGTGATACTTTTTGCAGGTTCGCATGCTAAAAATGACATTCCTTATGAAATGAACTCTATTCAAAATAATTTTGAAGGACTCACCATTAAAATGGGAACGCATTTAGGAGTAAATACACATTTGTTAGAATTGTCTAAAAAACGTGTGTTAGAAGAAGAAGAAAAACATCCAGCATTGGATAGAAAAGAAGTGTGTTTGGTTGTAGTGGGTAGAGGAACGACAGACCCTGATGCCAATTCTGATGTGCACAAACTAGCTTGCATGTTAGGAGAAGGAATGGGCTTTGGTTTTACTACGGTAGGGTACAGTGGTACCGCGTATCCTAGTGTAACAGAGGCTTTGTCTTTGGTAGATAAATTGCCTTTTAAACGAACCATTGTAATTCCGTTTTTCTTTTTTACAGGAGTCTTGTTAGAAAGAATTTACCATCAGGTAGAAGAATTTGGAAAAATCTCAGATAAAGAATACATCTATACCAAAGCATTTGGATCTGATGAATACGTGTTAAAAGCTTTTGATGAACGTTTGGAAGAAGCCATTAACGGTACAGCTAATATGAACTGCCAATTGTGTAAATACAGAAAGCAGATTGTAGGCTTTGAAGAAGAACAGGGAAAAGAACAAATAGGGCATCATTTAAACGTAAAAGGAATTTTGTTTGAAGAAGATGAAAAAGTAGGAGAACCCCTTACCTTGGGAGCAAAACTAAAAAAAGCTTTGGGGATTTAATGGAAAAACAAGCAACATTATTTGGTGTGTCTTTAGGACCTGGAGATCCTGATTTAATTACCGTAAAGGGATTAGAGGTTTTAAAAAAGGTAGACAAAATTTACTATCCAGGATCTTTGTATAAAGATGGTACTAAAACCAGTTATTCTTGGAGTATTTTAGAATACTATCAAATTTCAAAAGAAAAGTGTAAAGGCTATTATTTAGAAATGTCTTTGGGCAGAGCACAAGCAAAACAAAGTTATGAAGCAGTGTTTCAAGATATTGTAAAAGACCTCCAACAAGGTTTGTCCGTGGCGGTGGTGGCAGAAGGAGACATTAACACATACAGTTCTTTTAGTTATTTGTTAGAAAAAGCCAAAGACCAACAATTGCATACAGTATTGGTACCCGGAATCACCTCCTATGCATTAGGAGCTGCATTGCACAAAGAACCTTTGTGTTTGCAAAACGAACAATGTATTATTTTACCCAGAGTGCCATCAGTAGCACTTTTACAAGAAACCTTAGAATATTATGATACAGTGGTCTTGATGAAAATCATGTCTGTGATACCTATTATTGATGAGGTATTACAAAACAATCCATGTCAAGTCTTTTATAGTGAACGATTAGGAACTTCTCAAGAATACATCAGTACAGATTGGGAAGTCATAAAACATAGAGAAATACCTTATTTCTCTTTAATGATGTTAAAGAAATGAAGATAACAGTAGCAGGTTTAGGACCAGGAGATAAAGAATACATAGTACCTATTGTACAAAAAGCGTTAAAAGCAGCCGAAGTAGTAATAGGATACGATTATTATTTTCAGTTTGGGGCAGACTTTTTTAAAAGTGATGCAGAACTTATTTCCATGCCTTTAGGAAAAGAAGAGGCCAGAGCAGCAAAAGCCATAGAAAAAGCCAAAGAAGGAAAATACGTAGTAGTGATAGGTTCTGGAGATGCCAGTATTTATTCCATGGCAGCTATTGTGTACGAAATGGTAGCTAAGCAAGATCATCAAGATTTGGAATTAGAAACCTTGCCAGGAGTATCTGCTTTTTTAGCCTCAGGAAGTAAACTAGGAGCTCCGCTAGGACATGATTTTTGTTGTATTTCTTTATCAGATTTAATGACTCCTTGGAATGTCATCGAAAAAAGAATTAGAGCAGCCGCTATGGGAGATTTTGTAACCAGTTTATACAATCCTAAAAGCATCAAACGTCATTGGCAATTAGGTAGATTACAAAAATTATTCTTACAAGAAAGAGACCCATCGACTCCTGTAGCCATTGTAAAACAAGTGACTAGACCCGAAGAAGAAATTAAAATCACCAATTTACAAGATTTTAATCCAGAGGATGTAGACATGTTTAGTTTGGTGATGATAGGAAATTCGCAAACTTTTCAGTTTAAAAATTCATTGGTAACGCCAAGAGGTTATTTAAATAGAAAACCACATACAGGTAAAGAAATACAGCAAGAAAGTTTTAGAATTGTCACTCATCATATTAAAGATATTGAACAATCGATGGATGACAAATGGGCCATTACGAGGGTAATTCATACTACAGGAGTGTTAGATGATTATCAATACTATCATGCAACTCCTAATGCCATTGCACAGTGGCATCAGTATTTAAAAGGAGGAGGGACTATTGTTACGGATGTTACCATGGTACAATCAGGAATTACAAAAGCATTTAGTCATCAATATAAAAATCAAATTATATGCTGTTTAAATGATGAAGATGCTATTGCTTTGGCACAATCAGAAAATATTACGAGATCGCAAGCAGGAATTAGAAAAGCCTTGCAATTACATCCTAATGCTTTATATGTGATAGGGAATGCTCCTACAGCGTTAATGGAAATTACAGATCAATTAAGAAATAATTCTCAATTAAAACTAGCAGGAGTTATTGGAGTTCCTGTAGGATTTGTAAATGTGATAGAATCTAAAGAACAATTGTCTCAAGTAAATCATATTCCTTGGGTGCTTATAAAAGGAAATAGAGGAGGAAGTAACATAGCAGCAGCCATTGTAAATGCAGCATATACTTTAGAAGAAGCTAAAGAATATTATTAAATGAAGAAGTTTACCCAAGCAGATGTTGCATTGCTAGAAAAAATTATACTTTCTAGAAGAGATGTGAGAGGAAATAGATTTATAGCTAAAGAAGTAGCAAAAGCAGATGTAGATAAAATTTTATTTGCAGGAATTAATGCTCCTTCTGTAGGATTTTCTCAACCTTGGGAGTTTGTAGTGGTAAAAGATAAGCAATTAAGAACCAAAGTAAAAGAAAGCTTTTTAGTAGAAAACGAAAAAGCAAGAAAACAATTTAAAGGAGCTGAATTAGATGCTTACACAAAATTAAAATTAGAAGGAATCACAGAATCTAGTCTAAACATAGCGGTATTCTATAAGCCTAGTTATTCTCCTGTTTTGGGACAAACAACCATGAAAGAGGCAGGGGTGTATAGTGTAGTTTGTGCCATACAAAACATGTGGTTAATGGCTAGAAGTTTAGAAATAGGTTTGGGGTGGGTAAGTATTATTGATCCAGAAAAAGTGAAAGAAATTTTAAATGCTCCTAACGATAGACAATTGATCGGGTATTTGTGTTTGGGTTATGTAGATGAGTTTTATGAAAACCCAGAATTGGAACGATTAAAATGGGAAAAAAGAAAAAGTATAGATCAAGTAGTAATGTACAATGGTTATCCTAAATAAAAATAAAACAGATTGAATGTAAACACATTACATATCACCCTTATAGGTATCGGAAATCAATCCAAACCTAGTTTTGATACAGAAAA
>CALHCC010000045.1 GCA_937930675.1 uncultured Flavobacteriaceae bacterium | reverse complement strand
TTATCAATATCATATTGATGAAATTTAATCAATCCTTTAGGAGTTTGCTGATAGTTTAAACCTTCTTCGCTTAAAATAAATTTTAAAAAGATAAGTTTATTGGTTAGGTTGTCTAATTTTTTTATTTGAGGATGAATTTTGTGAAACTCAATAATAATATCTTTAAAAAAAGGGAATTTGTGTAGGTTGTTAAAAAAATATTGAGACATTGGGTTGCTGGTTTTACTATTGTAAAATTCAGACAAACCTTTAAACATTCTAGAAGCCAAACCAGAGGCAGGAGTAAATTTGCAAATGTGAATTTGTTGCTGTTTTAGGTTGTAAATGTTCATGAATTTACTTCTATCAAAACTATTGATTTCCATAATTCCATCACCAATGGTTGCAATTCTATCCAAATCAACAGAAGAAGTTCCTTTAATAAAAGCTAACATTTGGTTGGCCAATGTTTCTTTTGAAATTCCTCTTTTGTCTATTTCCTCTTTTAATTTTTTTTCTAACCTCATAATTTTTTATTGGTATAAAACGTGGTTTTCAAAAGCAGTACCTATAACCACTAGTGTAGCTCCGTTTAGATGTGCTGTTTCAATCGCTTTAAAAGATCGAATTCCTCCACCTACAATAATAGGAATATTCACCGAATTGTAAACTGACTTTATAACATGTTTTTCTACGGGTTTAGCAGCACCACTTCCTGCTTCTAGATATACTAATTGTTGTCCCATAAATTCACCTGCTTTTGCGGTGTTGCAAATCAATTCGATATTTGTTTGTGCGATAGGTTGTGTGTTAGATACCTGCATGGTAGCTGTTTGGGTATTCCCGTCAATCAATACATACCCTGTGGAAATAATTTCTAACGGACTATTTTTTAAAAAAGGAACAGACTTTATTTGTTGTTGTATTAAATACTCTGGATTGTTTCCAGAAATTAAGTTTAAGAACAAAAGAGCATCTGCTTCGTTGGTTAAATGTTGGTAATCTCCAGGGAATAAAACAACAGGAATTGTGCTGTGTTTTTTAGTTTCCTGGGCAATAATTTCGGTTTGATGTTGATTGACAATACTACCTCCCATCAAAATAAAATCAATAGGAGCTGCGTGAATTCTTGCACAAGTAGCTTTCACGGCTTCTTTTGTAATTTTATCAGGATCTATTAAAACGGCAATCAGTTTTTTATTTGTTTGTTTAGCCTGCTGTAGTTGTGTTAAAATAGTCATTTTAGGTGGTTGCAATAGCAAGTGAATAATTTTCTATTGGATAAAATTTAAGATCACAATTTTGAGTCATTTCTGGAGTGTTAATGTATCCATTAGCACTAGAATTCTTAAAATTAGTAATTCTTAAATCGTTTTTAAAGCTCATTCCTCCGCAAGGGTGAATTTTAAAGAGCGACTCCTTAGCTCCCCAAATATAGGTAAGCTTTTGGATATAGGCATCGTTACTTAATTCGTTCTGCTCCAAATCGGTAAAACGATGTTTAATCACCTTTATTTTTTCTCTGTTCTTTTCAATATCAATCCCTACAGCTTTGTCAGAAAGCACAATGGCAGAAAAATCAAAAGAATGCGTAATAGAAATGTGTTTTTTGTTTTTTAAGATGGGTTTTCCAAAGGTATTGTAATACAAATCATCATCATTTAATTTTGCGTAAGCCAGTAAATGTCTAATACTTAAAAAACCTTTTTGATGAGGGATGGATTTCATCGAATTCAATCTATTTAAACTGTTTTTACATAAGTAAATACGTTTCATAACCTCCATACTCTCAGTGATTTTCCAAATAAAAACCTGTGTGTTTTTGTTGATTTGTATTGTTTTAAATAAAGGCATTTATTGTAGTAAGTATTTTGTAAATTTGCAGTCTAAAAGCAACAAATATACTAATATGAGTTTAGAAACTACATACGTTCCTTACAAAGTAAAGGACATTACATTGGCTGATTGGGGTCGTAAAGAAATACATTTAGCAGAGGCAGAAATGCCAGGTTTAATGAGTATTAGAGAAGAGTACAAAGGGCAAAAGCCTTTAGCAGGTGCAAGAATTGCAGGGTGTTTACACATGACCATTCAAACAGCTGTTTTAATAGAAACTTTGGTAGATTTAGGTGCTGAGGTTACTTGGTCTTCTTGTAATATATTTTCTACACAAGATCAAGCTGCTGCTGCTATTGCTGCTGCGGGAATTCCAGTATATGCTTGGAAAGGATTAAATGAAGAGGAATTTGACTGGTGTATAGAACAGACTTTATTCTTTGGAGAAGATAAAAAGCCGTTGAATTTAATTTTAGATGATGGTGGAGACTTAACCAATATGGTGTTGGATAAATATCCAGAATTGGTTCCTGGAATTAAAGGATTGTCAGAAGAAACAACGACAGGTGTTCATCGTTTAATAGAGCGTGTAAAGGCTGGTACTTTACCAATGCCTGCTATTAATGTAAACGATTCTGTAACCAAATCTAAATTTGATAACAAATACGGGTGTAAAGAATCTGCAGTAGATGCCATTCGTAGAGCAACCGATGTAATGATGGCAGGAAAAGTAGCTGTTGTTGCAGGTTATGGAGATGTAGGTAAAGGAACGGCTGCCTCTTTGCAAGGAGCGGGAGCAAGAGTTTTGGTTACCGAAATAGATCCTATTTGTGCTTTACAGGCTGCTATGGATGGTTTTGAAGTTAAAAAGATGGACGATGCAATTAAACGTGCGGACATTGTAATTACGACCACAGGTAATAAAGATATTATTGTAGACCGTCACTTTAAAGCTTTAAAAGATAAGGCTATTGTTTGTAACATTGGTCACTTTGACAATGAGATAGACATGGCTTGGTTAAATGAAAACTACGGAGCATCTAAAGTTGAAATCAAACCTCAGGTAGATCAATATACCATTGATGGAAAAGAATTTTTAGTATTGGCAGAAGGACGTTTGGTAAACTTAGGATGTGCTACAGGACACCCAAGTTTTGTAATGTCTAACTCTTTTACCAACCAAACATTGGCTCAGTTAGAGTTATGGAACAATGCAGATGCTTATAAAAATGATGTGTACACATTACCTAAGCATTTAGATGAAAAAGTAGCACGTTTACACTTAGCTAAAATTGGTGTTGAATTGGATACGTTGTCTGAAGACCAAGCATCTTATATTGGTGTAACTGTAGAAGGTCCATTTAAACCAGAATACTACAGATATTAATTAACAACTTATTTATAATTTTAAAAAACGGTTCAGGACTTAATTCTGAACCGTTTTTTTATATGTATATTTAATCACTCGTTATTCCATGCTTGATACGGAGTCTCATCCTGAAAACTCAAAATTATAGAGTCAGCTGAATATCCAATTTTGTGATTTCACTAGTATCATTCGTTTTTAATAACAAATTTTCAAGCATATCGTTTAATAAAGGGTGTCTAAAACTTTTCGCGATTTCAATAGTAGGAATCAATACAAATTTTCGGTCTTGAATTCTAGGGTGTGGAACTTCTAAATTAGGCGTGTTGATGATTTCATCATTAAAAAAAAGAATATCAATATCCAAAGGTCTTGCTTGGTATCCTTCAATGTTTTTATTCCTAAATCTGCCTAATTCCTTTTCAAAAAGGAGTAGTTTTATCAATAACTCAGCAGCATTTAGGGAGGTCTTTATCTTAACAGAAATATTATAAAAATCATCACTTTTAAATCCCCACGGTGGAGTTTGATATATGGATGAGACTTTTAAAATATCACTAATACTCTTTATTTTAACTAAAGCGATATTTAAATTTTCTAGTTTATTTCCAAGATTGGTTCCTAAAGATAAAATTGCAGTGTTCATCTGTGTTTTTAATCGTTGAACAAAGAAATCATTTATATTTGTTTTAATAAAAAATTAACGAATGAATTTTATTAAAAGAGTACTGTCTTCTTTGGTAGCAATTTGTATTGCTGTTGTGTTATTTGTGTTTATAGGTATAGGGATTGCCTTGTCTTTTTCTAAAGATACCATCAAAAAAGTAACAGAAAATACGGTGTTAGAGATAGATATGTCTGGAGTGTTAAACGACTATGCTCCGGCGGAGATAGACCCTTTTACAGAGGTGCTAGGTTTGCAAGAATTAACCTATGGATTTAATAATATTTGCAAGGCGATAGAAACGGCTACATACGATGATAAGATAAAAGGAATTAGTATTAAAAACATTCCTTACAATATGGGGTGGGCACAAACAACGGCTCTTAGAAAAATGCTAGTTAACTTTAAAAAGAAAGATAAATTTATTTATGCATATGCCGATGTGTATTCTCAAAAGGAGTATTATTTAAGTTCTGTGGCAGATGCTATTTTTGTAGCTCCTTTAGGTAGAATAGAGTTAAAAGGGTTGCATTCCGAAGTTTTATTTTACAAAGACTTCCAAGAAAAGTATGGTGTGAAAATGGAAGTGATTCGACATGGAAAATACAAAAGTGCGGTAGAGCCTTACATAGCCAATAAAATGAGTGAAGCAAACCGAAAACAAATAAGCGAACTGATTCAAGGAATATGGAGTGAGGTTGATAAAGCAATCGTTTCTACTAGAAATGTAGATGTAGAAAAAGCTGTATTGGCATTGCATGGTAGATCGGCAAAAACAGCTTTAGAAAACAATTTAGTAGATGGTGTTTTGTATGAAAATGAATATCAAACTAAGCTTAAAGAGAAAATGCAAAGCGATGAATTAAATACCTTTTCGTTCACAAATTACATGGATCAGATGCTCTTGAAAGGAACAGCTAAAAAAGAAAATGAGATTGCAGTGATTTATGCACAGGGGAACATTATGTATGGTCAGGGAGATATTAATACCATCGGTCAACAAAAAATGATAGCAGCGTTAGAAAAAGCAGTAAAGCGTAAAAAAGTAAAGGCTATTGTATTAAGAATAAATTCTCCTGGGGGAGATGCCTTAGCTTCTGATTTAATATGGAATGCAATAGAACAAGCTAAAAAAGAAAAACCTGTGATTGTTTCTATGGGAAATGTAGCAGCATCTGGAGGGTATTATATGGCCTGTGGTGCCGATAAAATTTTTGCTGAAACAACGACGATTACGGGTTCTATTGGTGTTTTTGGAATGTTGCCTAACGCCAGTACATTGGCTAATAAAATAGGAATTCATGCAGAAGTGGTAAGTACGCATAACAATGGTATTCATTACAGTGCCGTATTGCCAGCAGACGAAAGATTTAAAAACGCAGTAAAAGAAGGAATTGAAAGCGTGTATGATACTTTTTTAGATAGAGTTTCTAAAGGAAGAGGAATGACAACGACTGAGGTAGATGAAATAGCACAAGGAAGAGTATGGACAGGTTTAAGTGCTTTAAAGGTGGGGTTGATAGATGAAATAGGAAGTTTAGATGATGCTATTATTTATGCAGCAAAAAAAGTAGGAGTTAAAGAATTTACGTTAAAAGAATTACCGAATTACGATGTAAAATTAAAAGACATGTTAAATCCTAGTAGTTTGATAAAACAACAACTAAATTGGTCTACTTTAGCAAAGGAAGTAGGAGTGAAAAAGGTAGATGAATTAAAGAACATGTTTACCTCACAAGGAATTCAAGCAAGAATACCTTTTGAAATTTTAATAGATTAAAATTAAAACACAAATACCTTTCCAGATTTTGCTAATTCTACGTTATTAAAAACAGTTTCGGCTTCGGTTTTAAATTGAGTAATGTCTTTGTATCTACTAGAATAATGCCCTAGAATTAGTTGCTTTACGTTTGCTTGTTTGGCAATGCTAGCGGCTTCTTTGGCGGTACTATGTTTGGTTCTTTCAGTTAAATCTTTTCGATCTTCTAAAAAAGTAGATTCGTGGTACAAGAGTGTACTGTTTTTAATAATAGACACAATGCTTGGTTTGTACGCTGTATCACTACAAAAAGCATAGCTCAACGCTTTTTTGGGAGGTAGGGTTAAATCTTCATTAGGAATAATTTCTCCGTCTTGCTTTACAAAGTCTTTTCCGTTTTTTAAATTGTGATAGTCACAAATTTCAATTTCGGGTTCCATCGCAACATTTTCCATATTTAGTTTTCGTAGCCCTTCTTTTTCTTTAAATAAAAAACCGTTGGTATATACTCTATGATCTAAAGGAATGGTGGTAACGGTAATTTTTTTGTCTTCTAAAATTACAGTAGGTTCTGTGCTATCTAATTCATGAAAAAGCAAAGGAAAAGATGTCCAAGATTTGGAGAGCTTTAGTTGCAAGGTAATAATCTCTTTAATTCCTTTGGGACCATAAATATTTAATTCGGTCCTTCTGTCTAACAAGCCAAAAGTAGAAATTAAACCAACGAGTCCAAAAAAATGATCGCCGTGTAAATGAGAAATAAAAATATGTTTGATTTTTGCAAAAGGAACTTTGTGTTGTCTTAATAAAACTTGAGTTCCTTCACCACAATCAATTAAAATGTGTTTTTCGTTTATCTTTAAATATTGAGCTGTAGGATGTGCGTTGGTTCTAGGAGTTGCGGAGTGGCAACCTAATATGGTGAGTTGAATTCCCATATTAAAAACCTAAATCGCGTGTCATTTCATCCATATCAATCATATCTTCGGCTTCTGTAAGTGTGGGTACAACTGTTAATTCATCTTCAAAAGCATCTGCATCAAAAACAGGGAGTACAATTACAAAAGAATGCTGGTTGTTCGTTTGCGTTTCTGCGTAGGTTTTTAATTGATGAATTTGTGTTTCCGTTGCTGTAATTTCACTTAAATCTAACACCATATTCTGTGTAGCTAAAGAATTGTAGGTGTTTGCAAAGCTGTCTAAAAAATAATCAAAGTCCTTTTCGGCCGTAAGTGTTGTAAATTTATCGTTAGAAGTAACTTTCATTTTTTTATTTTTTTATTTGTTCGGCTAAAAGGTAAATACATGCCATTCTTATAGCCACACCATTTTCTACCTGATTTAAAATAATCGCTTGGTCAGAATCTGCCACATCCGAAGTGATTTCTACCCCACGATTAATAGGACCAGGATGCATAATGGTAATTTCTGAATTTAAAGAGTTTAATAATTTTTTATCTACACCATACAACTGTGTGTATTCTCGGGTAGATGGAAAGTAATTGATGTCCATACGTTCGTTTTGTACACGCAACATATTCGCAACATCTGCCCATTCTAAGGCTTTTCTTAAATTGGTTTCAACACCTACACCTAAACTTTCAATATGTTTGGGAATTAAGGTTACAGGTCCACATACTTTTACTTCGGCTCCTTGTAATTTTAACGCATAAATATTAGAGAGTGCAACTCTAGAATGTAAAATATCTCCTACAATCACTACTTTTTTACCGGCAACGCTTCCTAGTTTTTCTCTAATAGAAAAAGAATCTAATAAGGCTTGTGTAGGATGTTCATGCGTACCATCTCCAGCATTAATAATTTTGGTATTTACGTGTTTGGCTAAAAACTCATGAGCTCCCACATTAGGATGTCTCATTACTACAATATCTACTTTCATAGATAAAATGTTGTTCACCGTATCTATTAAGGTTTCTCCTTTTTTAACAGAAGAACCCGATGCAGAAAAATTAATCACATCGGCAGACAAACGTTTTTCGGCTAATTCAAAAGAGAGTTTGGTACGTGTGCTATTCTCAAAAAATAAATTCGCAATGGTAATATCTCTTAGCGAAGGAACTTTTTTAATAGGTCGGTTAATCACTTCTTTAAAATGATCGGCTGTCTCAAAAATTAAATCGATATCTTCTTTTACAAGGTGTTTAATTCCTAATAAATTTTGGACACTTAACGTTTTCATTTCCTATTTTTTATTCTTGTTAATTATGTATACGGCATCTTCTGTCGTATTTTCACCCCAGTTTACCAATACTTTTTCTTCATTAATTACATCAACAGTAGCTCCTTTGTAATCGGGTTGTATGGGTAAATGCCTGCTAAAACGTCTATCTACCAATACTAACAATTCTACTTCTTTAGGTCTTCCGTAGGATTGTATGGCGGTAAGAGCTGCATTAATGCTTCTTCCAGAAAAAAGCACATCGTCTATAAATACTACTTTTTTATCTTCTACTAAGAAATTAATTTCTGTAGAGTTTGCGTTTAAAGGAGCTTCTCTACGTCTAAAATCGTCTCTGTAAAAAGTAATGTCTAATTTACCAATATCTATATTTTTAATTTGATAATCATCCTTTAAAATAGTGGCAATTCTATCTGCAAAATACGTTCCTCTGGGTTGCAAACCAATTAAAACGGTGTTCGAAAAGTCTCCGTGATTTTCAATTAACTGACAAGCCAATCTTTGAAGTATGATTTGAATTTTTTTTGAGTTTAGCAGTATTTTATCACTCATAAGATCTAAGTAAATTAGTTGTACAAATATAGTTTTTTTGTTGATTAATTTGTTAAAAACATTTGATGAACATTGGCTTTGTAATGGGGTATTCTACTTATTTTTATAAGAATAATGGTTCTTAAGAACTAAATAAAAGGAAAAAAGGATGATGTCTTTATCTAAATTTGAAAAAATGCTCAAAACCAATGCTGTGTATTTTTTTGATACTGCTGAATTTGAGGAGATTATCCATTATTATTTAGATGAAGGAAATACATCCATGGCTAAAAAAGCCGTGTTTTTAGCCTTGGAACAACATCCTGATGCTGCCGATATCAAATTAATTCAAGCAGAAATTTTAGTGTTTGAGAATAAATTTGCGGAAGCAAGAACCTTGTTAGACAATTTAAAAGCCATTTTTCCTTCTAACGAAGAAGTGTATATCCAAATAGCAAATTTATTATCTAAACAAGATCAACACAAAGAAGCCATTGAATACCTACAAATAGCGAAAATACATACGGATGATTTGGCAGATGTTTCGTCGTTGTTAGGAATGGAATATTTGTATTTAGATGATTATGAAAAATCGCGTTCGCATTTTTATGTATGTTTAGAATCGGATTTGGAGGATTACCAAGCTTTGTACAATATTATTTATTGTTTTGAGATGGAATCTAACCATCAAGAAGCCATTTCTTTTTTAAACAATTATATTGATAAAAACCCTTATTCAGAGGTGGCTTGGCATCAATTAGGAAGACAATATTTTGTGCTTAAAAATTACAAAGAAGCCTTAAAAGCGTTTGATTACGCAGTAGTGATAGATGAAGCATTTATAGGCGGGTATATAGAAAAAGCAAAAACCTTAGAAAAGCTTAAGAAGTACGATGAGGCAATTAAAAATTACCAAATAACTTTAGAGTTAGACGACCCTACGGCTTTTGTGTATTTAAGAATAGGAGAGTGTTTTAAGCATAAAAAAGAAGCTGCTAAAGCAATTTACTATTACAAAAAAGCATTGCATGAAGATCCTTTATTAGACAAAGGTTGGATGTTGTTAGCAGTGATAAATAATGAGGAGAGAAAGTTTGATAAAGCTTTGCATTATGCAAATAAAGCCGTTGCGTTGGACGAAACCAATGTGGAATACTGGCGTTATTTTGCAGAAATTAATTTACGACTTAATTTTCACGAAGAAGCCATAGAGGCTTTTGAAAAATGTATAGAGTTAGGAGATTCGGGAGTTGAGGTTTGGGTAACTTTGGCAGATGTTTTTGTGTTTGTTGGAAACTTTACCAATGCGTTAACCGTGTTAATCAAGGCGAAAAAGCAACACCATCATTTTGCAGAAATAGAGTATAGATTAGGATGCTTGTTTCATCTTACCGATAAACAAGAAGAAGCCTATCTGCATTTAAAAACAGCATTAGCTTTGGATGTGGATTACTATTTAATTATGCAAGATTTGTATCCTACTGTTTTTGATGATGTAGAAGTGCAAAGATTGATTTCAAACTTTTTGGAGAACTAGTATTTAAACTTACATTTGTTTTAAA
>CALHCC010000044.1 GCA_937930675.1 uncultured Flavobacteriaceae bacterium | reverse complement strand
TTTATTAGCTTTAATAATTTTCCACGGAGCATGCTCTGTATCTGTATGCGTAAACATTACTTTTTTATAATCGGTATATTCGTCCCACAACTCTTGTGCTTTTTCATCTACAGGAGTTATTTTCCATTGCTTTAAAGGATTATTTTTTATTTCCTGAAAACGTTTAGATTGTTCGTCTTTGGAAATAGACATATAAACCTTCACTAGTTTAATTCCTGAAGAAATAATCATTTTTTCAAAATCATTCACGCTGTCCATAAAGTTTTGATACTCTTCTTGGGTACAAAATCCGTTTACAGGTTCTACCACCGCTCTATTGTACCAACTTCTATCAAAAAAAACAATTTCTCCTGCTTGCGGAAACTTGTTAATATAACGCTGAAAATACCATTGTGTTCTCTCCTCTTCCGTAGGTTTAGGCAAGGCTACAATTCTAAAATGTCTTGGATTAATTCGTTCTGTAATTCGTCGAATCGCTCCTCCTTTACCTGCTGCATCTCTCCCTTCAAAAATAACAATAACTCTATCATTTTTTTCAATCACCTCTTCATGCATCTTAATCAACTCTTTTTGTAGTTTTTTAAGATTTTTAAGATAGGTAACACTTCTTAAAGCTTTTGCAACGTTTACATTTTTATCTCTTAGCAACATTTGCAAACCCTTTTTACTATTCAGGTTTTTTAAATCTTTTTTTGTTAATTCTTCCATACTACATTATTCTGTTTGGTAAGATGCTCTAAAGTAGTGCATTACCACGTTAGGATCTGGAAATAGGGTGGTTTTAGCATCTTCTTTTCCGTCGTAATCAAACTTAGAAAGCACGTAACGAATACTTTCTAAACGTGCTTCTTGTTTGTCATTGGTTTTTACAATCACCCATGGACTATAGGTAGTGTGCGTTTTGCTAAACATATGGTCTCTGTACGTTGTGTATCGATCCCATAGTTCCTGTCCTTTTTTATCTACTGGACTAAATTTCCATCGTTTTAATGGATTTTCTTGTCTAGAATCAAAACGTTTTGCTTGCTCATCTTTAGAAATAGACAACCAAAATTTTATAATAATTAAATCATCTTCATATAACATATGCTCAAATTCAGGTGCTTGAGCCATAAAAGTATGGTATTGCTGATCGGAACAAAAACCCATTACAGGTTCTACCACAGCTCTGTTATACCAACTCCTATCAAAAAAAACAATTTCTCCTGGGTTGGGCAATTCTTTTATGTAACGCATAAAATACCATTGTCCTCTTTCTATATCTGTAGGTTTATTTAAAGCCACCAATCTAGAGGATCTTGGGTTTAAATGTTCCATAAATCTACGAATAGAACCTCCTTTACCTGCTGCATCTCTTCCTTCAAAAACAATAGCAACTCTTTTGTTATTCTTCTTCACCCACTGTTGTAGTTTTACCAACTCTACCTGTAGCAGTCTTAATTCTTTTTCGTATTTATTTTTATGAACGATATCAGTAGCATCAATATTTTTTTCACTTAATCTATCTATTAATTCTGATCTTGTGGTTACCGATTCTAAATCTTTAATCGTTAATTTTTCTTTTTCACTCATTTCTCAAAGATTTTTTTATCTTTTATCCGTAAGTAAATATAAGAATTCCTACTGTTTAAACACTGCTTCCAAAGTATTATAATTGTACTTTTGCGTGTATTTATCTTTTTTGATATGTCTAAACTATTATTTGTTGTTTCCTTTTTATCCCTTGTTCATAGTCATGCTCAAAAAATCATCAGTCGAGAATTTGGTTTTATTACAGACAACGATTTGTATGTATCCACCACTAGGGACGAGTATTATACTAACGGTTTAGAAATTTTTTATAAAAAAGCAGTTGACACCCATTTTAAAGGTTTTGATAAAAAAATTCATTCCCTTAACATCGGGCAAAAAATTTACAACCCTTTTAATCCCGCTGTACTTTCTTTAAACGAACACGATAGACCTTTTGCAGGATACACCTATGCAACGTATCAACAGCGTTTTGCCAATACCAAACACATTATTTCTTTAGGATTTACTGTAGGCTACACTGGAAAAAAAACAGGAGCAAAAGAAGCACAAGAATTTATTCACGACTTGTACAAGCTTGAAGAAATTGTAGGATTTCAACATCAAATAAAACAACAGATTGGAGCGGAACTTCATTTGAAATATCATCGAAACTTATTAAATACGGATGCAAATTTAGTTCAAATCTCGTCTATTCATGAATTAAACGCAGGTTCCATTTTTGCAAACATTCAAAACGGATTGGCTTTTAAATTACGTCACTCCAAAACTAAAAAAACAGAAATTAGCAACTCTCTTTTTTATGGGACTTCACTAGCTACCCAAAATTCTTCTTGGATAAAAGAACGTTTTTTAGGACTTAAGTCTTACCTCTCTTATCAATTAAAAGATGAAACCGTTACAGGAGAATTACACAATAACTTTTTAAATAGAAGTTTTGATATTGTACCTTGGGTTTGGCATACCGAAATTGGATATTATTGGAACTTAAAACGATGGAATTTAAGTTACCAACAAGTATTTCACACCAAAAACGTACAACAAATTGAGACCGATTGGATTCGATACGGTTCTATTCGAATTTCTTACAAATTCTAAGATTTATTCTTTTCTTCTATCCATTTAGATAAGTACATACTACTTTTTAACGTATGATGTTGCAACATGGCTCCTATAAAATTTTGGGTTCTGTATTGCTCATAATTTTCTAGTAACGCTTGTAATTTTGTAACAAACACCGTTCGGTAAGCTATTTCGTTAAACCGATCTTTTAACACGTTAGTTCCTTGATCCGCCATTGTTTCCCAAAGTTGTTGATTGCAATACAACGTTACCGATTTTTGAACAAACTCTTCTCTTGTGCTTGCAATTACGTCACTAAAATCATGCATTCCAAACATGCCCTCTGCCCCCACACTACTGGTTACAAAAGGAGTTTGGTTTTGCATCGCATCCATCATTTTCCCTTTTAACCCAGCACCAAAACGTAAAGGAGCTAAACACACTCTTGCAGATTGCATGACTGTAACCACTTCTTTGGCTCTCCCCATGACATAAAATCGTTCTGCGGGATTGTGTAATTGCCATACTTTTTCTGAGGGATAGCCCCCATAAATATACAACTTTGCAGTAGGTACTTGTTTGCGTAAACTAGGCCAAATGTATTTTTTAAGTTCTAAAACAGCATCCCAATTAGGATCATGTATAAAGTTCCCTATAAACATAAAATGTGTTCGTTCTGTAAAACTGGACGTTTCTTTCTCTTCCACCTTTATAATAAACGGAAAATACCACAGTAAATACGCTGGTATAGCATATACTCTCTGTAAATAGTCCATTTCAAATTCCGAGATGGTAAGCGTAACATCGCATCTATAGATACTTGCAATTTCTCGTTTGGCATCGTCTGTGTGTAATTTACCTGTTGGCAATTCCTCCCCATTCTTCACAGCCAACTGCCTTGCTTTTCTTAAAAAATGTAAATCTTCTGAGTCTAAAATTCGTATTGCTTTAGGACACTCTTTAACCACTCTCCAACCAAATTGTTCTTCCATCATAAATCGATCAAATAATACAATGGATGGACTTATCTCTTTTAAAAACACATCAAAAGAAACATCATTTAACACAATAGAAACACTTTTAACATCAATGGTTTCTAAAGCAAAGGCTGTTTCTGGTTTTTGTGCAGGGCTCGCAAACACTACTTGATAATTAGATTGCTGAAACTGATGAATGATTTGCAACATTCTGCTTCCTGCTGCTGTTGCTGTTGGCTCTGGCCATACGTAACCAATAATTAAAAGTGTTTGCATCTTACAAAAATATAGAATTGAATGTAAGCTTTTTCATTTGCTTTCTTTAAATTTAACTATTCTATGGAACCTTTAAAAAACGCATACAATACTACTTTTTTTGATACTTTTTTACTGCAACTAAGTAAAGTAGTAACCCTCTTAGATGTTTTAAAATTTAAGGCAGATATTTTTTCTAAACAATGGGATGCTTACGAATTAAAACAACGAATGCATCATATCACACATGTATTACACCAATACTTAGATACTGATTTTACCATTGCAATTCAACAAATTAAACAAACCATTAAATTACTTAACGAAAATGGTGTAAAAGGTGGTTTTGAGTATTTGTTTTTACCAAATTATATAGAGCAATTTGGAATAGATTATTTAGAAGATAGCATTACCAGTTTTGAAACCATTACTCCGTTTGTAAGCTGCGAATTTGCCATTCGTCCTTTTATAAAACAACATACCACATATGTGCTTGCTAAAATGACTGCATGGAGTTTTCATCAGAATTTTCACATACGTCGTTTGGCTAGCGAAGGTTGTAGACCTAGATTGCCTTGGGGAATGGCTTTAACCGCTTTAAAAAAAAATCCCACTCCTATTTTACCGATTTTGATGAATTTATTAAACGATTCTGAATTGTATGTAAGAAGAAGTGTGGCTAATAACTTAAATGATATTTCTAAAGACAACCCTCAAGTACTAATTGCACTTACCCAAAAACACTTTGGAGAAACCCACCATACCGATTGGATTTTTAAGCATGCCAACCGTGGCTTATTAAAAGCTGCCGAACCTACCATTATGCGTATTTTTGGTTTTGGAAATCACCAACAATTAGACGTTCAAAACTTTTGCATTGCTACTAATCAAGTTTTTTTAGGTGATGATTTGCACTTTTCTTTTGAACTGATTAACAATAGCCATACAAACACCTTAGTTCGATTAGAATATACGGTGTATTATCTTAAACAGAACGGAACGCTTTCTAAAAAAATATTTCAAATTAGTCAAAAAGAGTTTCCTCCTCATAGTGTAACCACAATCGCTAAAAAACAACATTTTAAACCTATTAGCACTCGTAAATATCATTTTGGAACGCATAAAATTGCCATTATTGCCAATGGTAAAGAGTTTGATGTATTGTCTTTTTCTTTAAACAATTCTAATTCTTAACCATTGGTTGATTTAAGCAACATACTAAGTAACAAGCTAGACAAAGATTTTTTAGTTCAATTATTTAACGAACAAAAGGAAGTATACCAAAGTGCCATTGCTATTTCTTTACAAAACAAACAGCCAACATCTTGGAGAGCTGCTTGGATTCTTGCCCATTGCACGAAGCCAAACGATCCTAGAATGATTCCGCATATAGATACGTATATTCAAAACATTGCCGATAAAAAAGATGGACACCAAAGAGAGATTTTAAAAATTTTATACCCCATGGTATTAAACGAGGAACAAGAAGGTAAACTTTTTGACCTTAGCATGCGTTTTTGGGAAAACATTCATAAAAGTTCGTCTTTAAGATATTTAGCGTTTAAACATATTTACAAAACGGCAGAAAAATATCCAGAATTGATTGATGAAATTACGTACATATGTCAAAATCAATATTTAGAAACATTGTCTCCAGGAATTCAAAAAATTATTATAAAAATGAGGAATGTTTTAAATTCTTAAGCCCTCAATTTACTTTTTAGTATCTTTAAACAACCAACTACTTTAGTATTATTACATGATAAAGCCTTCTATTAAATTTATATTTTTTTCTCTGTTATTGATATCGATAACAATAACCGCACAACATAAAAATCCTTTAAACAGCTATCAATATTTATTGATTCCTACTCAACTTTCATTTCAAGACAGTCCTAACGAGTACAATATCAATCAAATTATAAAGGCTACGTTTGCTCAAAAGAACTTTACTACTTTTATTGAGGGAGAGGCAATTCCTAAACACATCAACCCTTGTGATATATTAAGGTTAAGTGCAGACGTTTCTGGCTTTTTAGCTACTAAATTAACCCTAAGTTTTAAAAATTGTTATGGTAATTTGGTGTACACATCTACAGAGGGAAAAAGCCTCGAAAAAGATTTTAAAGCCAGTTTTTACGAAGCTTTAAAATTTGCTTCCAAAGACAAGAATATCGAAAATCACATCTACAAAACTACTTTACTTGTAAAAGAAGAGCCTGTTAAAAAAGCTCCTAAAAGAAAAGAAGCAGTAAATAAAACTCCTTTAAAAACAACAGAAAACAGTACTATTTTAAGCTTAAGAAACAAAGAATATACGTTTGTAAAAATTAAGAATAATTATGATATTTATACAAATCAACTTAAAATAGGTACGGCCATTCAACAAACCAATAGTGAACAATTTATGTTAAACGCAGGGAATTTAAGTGGGGAAGGTTCTTTTGATGATTTTGGAAATTTTATTCTTTACAGGGTAAATCCTGCAAACAACAAAACCATAAAAGATGTAATGGCTAGAGTACATTAACAAACTACTCTTAAAAAGGTTTTAAGTAATCACAAGTTTTACTGTACTCTGAACATCCAAAGGCTGTTTTTCCTTTTCTGATGGTTCCTTTTTTACATTTTGGACAGGGAATTCCTTCTTTAATTTCAGGTGTTTTTACTGCTAATTTTAAGTTGAAATCCGCATCAAACACAACGGCTCCATCTTGTTTTCCTAAGGTTGTTTTAAATCCTTTTAAATTTACAGTGCTTCCTTTGGTAATTAATCGTATCAACTGGTTTTCTGATATTTTTTTTCCTTGAAACTCAAAAGGCATTACAAAGTTGCAGTTTTCATTATACTTACTACATCCGTAAGCTTTAGAACCTTTTAACAAATGTCCTTGTTTACATTTAGGGCATTCTTTCCCTACCACTCCTTTGGTCTCTTTTTTAGGAGTTGTTACCTTCTTTTTAGTAACCACATCTACTACAATAGGTTTGTGATTGGACAGTCTTACTTCTACCACCAAATCATCCACCATCTTTTTCATATTTCTAATAAAAGTCCCTGCATGGTAGTCTCCTTTTTCTATGTCTTTTAACTGTTTTTCCCACTCTCCAGTAAGCCTTGCAGATTTTAATAGTTTATTCTGAATGGTATGAATTAATTGGACTCCTGTAGACGTAGGCAAAATTTGTTTTTTATTTCGCTCTATATAATTTCTTTTAAACAGTGTTTCTATAATACTTGCTCTGGTAGAAGGTCTCCCGATACCATTTTCTTTCATTAAATCTCTTAACTCATCATCTTCCACCTGCCTGCCTGCTGTTTCCATAGCACGTAACAAAGTTGCTTCTGTGTACTGCTTAGGTGCTTTGGTTTCTTTTTCTAAAAAAGAGGGTTCATGTTCTCCAGATTCTCCTTTTACAAACGTAGGCATTATTTTTTCTTCGTTTTCCTTTTTAGGGGTACTCTCCTTTTTCTCTGGAGCTTTAAAAACCACTCTCCATCCATCTGATAAAATTTCTTTTCCCGTAGTTTTAAATCCTACTTTTTCTACTTCTGCTAATACCGTGGTGTTAGACACGTCACTATCCGGATAAAAAACAGCAATAAAACGTCTGGTAATAATATCGTACACCTTTTGAGCATTGGCATGCAAAGGAATTTCAACTCCCGTAGGTATAATGGCATGGTGATCTGTTACCTTTTTATCGTTAAAAACTTTTGTTGATTTTTTTATTTTAGGCTCTGCCAATACTGGAGTCGTTAAAGTAGCATACTTTGTTAATTTAGATAAAATTCCTCTTACTTTAGGATACACATCATTTGGTAAAAACGTGGTATCTACACGCGGATAAGTAACTACTTTTTTCTCGTACAAGCCTTGCGTAATTTTTAACGTTTCATCGGCTGTAAAACCAAATTTTGTATTGCAATAAACTTGCAAACCTGTTAAATCAAATAGTTTAGGAGCATACTCTTTTCCTTTCTTTTTTTCTACAGATATAATAGTTAATGGTTTGCCTTTAATGAGCTGCATGGTTTGCTCTCCATCTTCTTTTTTTAAATAACGACCTGTATCATTATTAAACACCGTATTTCTATACAAAGTCTGAATTTCCCAATACGGTTGTGGTTTAAAATTTTGGATCTCTAAAAATCTTTTTACCACCATAGCCAAAGTAGGTGTTTGCACACGACCTACAGACAACACTTGCCGATCTCTACCATATTTTAAGGTATACAATCTAGTTGCATTCATTCCCAATAACCAATCTCCAATGGCTCTAGAGCTTCCTGCATAATACAAATTATCGTATTTCTCGGCAGGAATTAAGTTGTTAAATCCTTCTTTAATGGCTTCTGTGGTTAAAGATGAAATCCACAATCTATCTACTTTTCCGGTATACCCTGCTTGGTTAATCACCCAACGTTGTATGAGTTCTCCTTCTTGTCCCGCATCGCCACAATTAATCACCACATCGGCTTTATCAAACAAAAACTTAATGGTTCTAAATTGTTTCTGAACTCCTTTATCTTCCATCACCTTTACCTCAAAACGTTCCGGAAGCATGGGTAACGTATCTAAATTCCAACTTTTCCAATAAGGTTTATATTCATGAGGGGCATACAAACCACATAAGTGACCAAAAGTCCATGTGACTTGATATCCGTTTCCTTCAAAATAACCATCGCAACGCAAATTAGCTCCTAAAACAGAAGCTATTTCCTTGGCTACACTTGGCTTCTCAGCAATACAAACTTTCACTTATTTAGTTTTTAATCGGTTTATTAAGTACTTTTGAAAAAGAAAAAAGCAAAACAAATATACTGTAATCTTTTAGGCTTTTCACAGAAAGATATTCACAGTTTTACGATTTATACCACCGAAATATGCATCCAAAATTTTTATTAACCCTTATTGTTCTGAGTCAATTTTTTGGAACTTCTTTATGGTTTAGTAGCAATGCTGTTCTTAAAGAAATTGCACAAGCACACCATTTAAACAGCAGTAATTTACTGACCTCTTTAACCATTGCCACCCAATTAGGTTTTATTTTAGGAAGCTTGTGTTATGCTGTTTTTAATTTGGCAGACAGGTACAAAGCCAACATTGTGTTTAGTATTAGTATTGTATTAGGAGCTCTTTTTAACGCTAGTATTTTAATTCCTAATCTTAGTTTTTTAGAAATTTATGGCATTCGCCTTATGACAGGTGTTTTTTTAGCAGGTGTTTACCCTGTGGGTATGAAAATAGCGGCTTATTTTTTTCCAAAAACACTTAACAAAACTTTAGGAGTACTGGTAGGTGCTTTGGTATTGGGTACGGCTTTTCCTCATTTTATGGCTAGTTTTAACCTTAACGTTCACTGGGCATGGGTTATTTTAAGCAGTTCTTTTTTAGCTGTTTTAGGAGGAATTGTAATGTTATTTTTACACACGCCCGCCAAAAAAGAAATTCAGAAAATTGATTTTTCTATCATCCCCAACCTTTTTAAAAAAAGAACATTTAAACAGGCAACCATGGGTTATTTTGGACACATGTGGGAATTGTATACCTTCTGGGCATTCGTTCCTGTAATTATTAACTATTACAACAGTACGCAGCCACAACAATTTAATGTTGCTTTATGGTCTTTTATTGTAATTAGTGTAGGGAGTTTAGGTTGTATTATTGCCGGAAAACTAGCAGAACACAAAGGCGGGCTTTCCGTAGCCAAATGGGCTTTGTATATTTCTGCTACTTGTTGTTTGATAAGTCCTATTTTAGGATACTTACCCAGTTATGTATTTTTTAGCTATTTAATTATTTGGGGCGTTGCTGTGGTTGCAGATTCTCCCTTATTATCTACCTTGGTGAGTAAAGCTAGTATCCCCTATTACAATGGTACAGCACTTACCATTTCTACCAGCATTGGTTTTTCTGTAACCATTCTTAGTATTTATCTTTTTAAATTTTTGCTCACATATGTAAGTATCAATTTTGTATTGCCGATACTAGCAATAGGCCCTATGGTAGGTTTGTATTATTTAACGGCTAAAAAATCAGCAGAAAAAAACTCTTGAATTTAGATTTCCAAAGTTTTATAGACGAGCTTGTTAGTTGATTGTCATTCATCACCAATCCTCTTATAGACGTTGTTTCTGTACTAAATGTATTGGATATTTTTTGAATGTTACAATGATCTATATGCAACAATATTAAATGTGGTAATGTTTGTAATACTTCTGGTAGTTCTTTAAATCGATTAAAAGACAGATGTAATATTCTTAAAGATTGTAAACCCTCTAGTTGTTTGGGCAACTCTTCTAATTCATTATTTTCTACATATAAGTTTACCAATCGACTCATCTTATTAAGGTTTGCACTTAAAGATGTTAAATGATTGTTTCTTAACCAAAGTGATGTTAATTTAGGTAACAATGCCAAATACTTAAAGCTATGATGTAATTCTAACTGATTGTTTGAAAAATTAAGATCTTTCAACATTTCTAAATACACAATTTCTTTAGGGACTGTTTTTAGTTGATTGAATTGACAGTTTAAAAACGTTAACGGTAAGGGTGCGAGTGTTGTAAATGCTTTGCTAAAATCTAATTCTTGGTTATTGTTTAACGACAATTGTTCTAGTTTAGAAAATCGTGTAATAGCAGTCGGTAGGCTTTTTAAATAATTGTTATCCAAAATAAGAACCCTAAGTTGAGTAGGATTGGGAACACTCTCCAAAATACTGTCTATTACCTGAATATTCTTAATACCAGACAAATTTAACATCTTTAAATTTTGATACTTAGACAAGTTTACTGCATGTGTAGACTCACTTACATCCAACCTATAAGTAGCAGCAGTACCCGTTAAAGTAGTACTCGTAGCACTGTAAAATGTTTTTGATGTTTGACAAGCTATTAACAGACAAACAACATTTAGATATATGAAATATTTACAAAGACCTCTCATACTTACAAACTATTGATAAACGTTCCTAATTCTCCTTGCCAATACCATTTATTTTTTTGAGTAACGTTCCAAGGAAACCTTGGATTTAGTCCAAAACCATCATGCAATGTATTTTGTATATAAGCTCCTAGTTTGTTACTTTCTATTCCTGTGCTAAATTGATAAATCAAATGGTCTTGTTGTAACTTGTACGAAACATAACTATTGGCATAAAACACATCTTTATGTACACCTGTGGTGTGCCATACATTTTTTCTTCCATCGTCAGAATTTTTAGAATTATCTGCTATTCTGTTATAATCTTGTTGTGGTGTAAATAGTTCTATTACAAATCCAAATTGATGAATTCGCTCTAAGTTTTGTGCATGTACATAGGTTAAATACAAACTTCCTGTAGCTCCAAAATCGGTAGCATCTCCTAAAAACAAGCCTCCTATTCTTAAATCATTTTTAAAAGACAATCCAAACGAACGATGGTTACTAGAAAATCGCATCATCATTCGTCCAATTCTTTGATTAAATTCTTGTAGACTTCCTGGCAAAAATTCTTTTTCAAACCCGAATCCTATTCCATAAAACTCGTTGTTATCCTTTTCTTCGTACACAATAGAAGCGTTGTACTGACTAAGAGAAGACCCTAATAAATTATCATTTCTACCATATCCAAACAAATAAAAAACATCATACCCTTTTGTCCATCCCTTACGTTCAATTGTATGTTTTTTAAACAAATACCCTGTGTACATAGACACTCCTGCTTCGGTAGCAATATTCTCTAAATTTAAATTTCCGTAAAGAGACACTCCTGTTTTAAAGAAAACATTTTGATTTCCGATGGTAATTTTAGCATCTAACGTAACCGCTCCATTCGCTCTAAAAGATTGAGCAGACAAAGAATACTGACTGATAATCAAACCTATAACTAACAAACAATAAACTTTTATCCTCATGTACACGTTAACCAATTTTTCTACGCTAATAGCTATATTCTACTCACTTAAAGTTATGGAAATATAAAACAGTTACCACTCGTTTTTCTTAAAATTTAAAACCTAAAAATAAGCTTAACTTTTTCTCATAAAAAAAAGCAACCGTAGGGTTGCTTTTTTTTTATCACATGTGTGTATTTTTTACTTTTTTAAGTACATTTTTCTTCTTGAATACAACTCGTAAAAAGTGTCATCTTTTAAGTTGTCTATAAATAAAATAGACTCTCCTGTAGATTTCATTTCAGGTCCCAATGTTTTATCAACATTTGGGAACTTATTAAAAGAGAATACCGGTTGTTTAATAGCAAATCCGTCTAATTTAGGGTTAAAAGTAAAATCTGTTACTTTGTTTACTCCTAACATTACTTTGGTTGCGTAATTTACATAAGGCTCTCCGTATGCTTTTGCAATAAATGGTACGGTACGAGATGCTCTTGGATTCGCTTCTATAATATAAACCGTATCATTTTTAACAGCAAATTGAATGTTGATTAATCCTACTGTTTTTAAAGCTACGGCAATCTTTTTCGTATGTTCTTTAATTTGATCCATCACAAACTCTCCTAAGTTAAACGGAGGTAAGGTTGCATTTGAATCTCCAGAGTGTACTCCACATGGCTCAATATGCTCCATAATACCGATGATGTATACATTTCCATCCGCATCACAAATAGCATCAGCTTCTGCTTCAATTGCTCCTTCTAAGTAATGATCTAACAATAATTTATTTCCAGGAATAGAACGTAACAACTCTACTACATGAGCTTCTAACTCTTCTTTATTGATGACAATCTTCATCCCTTGACCTCCTAATACATACGATGGACGTACTAAGATTGGAAAATCTAAACTATCTGCAATTTCTAAAGCTTCATCAGCATTGGTTGCTGTTCCAAATTGTGGGAAAGGAATATTTAAAGAAGTTAACATATCAGAAAAACGTCCTCTGTCTTCTGCTAAATCTAAAGCTTCAAAACTAGTTCCCATGATTTTTACACCATAGGCCTCTAATTTTTCTGCTAATTTTAAAGCCGTCTGTCCTCCTAACTGAACAATCACTCCTTCTGGTTTTTCATGACGGATGATGTCATAAATATGTTCCCAGAATACAGGCTCAAAATATAATTTATCCGCTGTATCAAAATCTGTAGATACCGTTTCTGGATTACAGTTAATCATAATGGTTTCGTAGCCTGCTTCTTTAGCAGCTAAAACACCATGCACACAACAGTAATCAAACTCAATACCTTGTCCAATTCTGTTGGGCCCAGAACCTAATACCACTACTTTTTTCTTTTCTGTAACGATAGACTCGTTAGCAGAAGCAGCTGTTCCATCTTTTGATATTTGAACGTTTTCAAACGTAGAGTAATAATAAGGAGTGTTTGCTTCAAACTCAGCCGCACACGTATCAACCAACTTGTACACACGTTTGATATTTAAAGCTTCTCTCTTTTTATATACTTCAGACTCTAAACATCCTAACATATGGGCAATTTGTCTATCCCCATATCCTTTTTGCTTCGCTTCTAATAATAATTCCTTAGATAAAGTATCTAATTTGTATTGAGAAATTTCTTTTTCTAAAGCAAACAATTCTTCGTATTGCTTTAAGTACCACATATCAATTTTAGTGATATCGTATATTTTACGTAAAGAAATCCCTGCTTTTATCGCATCGTAAATAGAGAATACTCTATCCCAAGATGCATGTGTTAATTTAGAGATGATGGTATCGTAATGAGTTTCCTCTTTACCATCAGCACCTAAACCGTTACGCTTAATTTCTAATGACTGTGTTGCTTTGTGCAATGCTTCTTGGAAAGAACGTCCAATTCCCATCACTTCTCCCACAGCTTTCATTTGTAAACCTAATGTTCTGTCAGATCCTTCAAACTTATCAAAGTTAAAACGAGGTATTTTTACAATCACATAATCCAACGTAGGCTCAAACAATGCAGATGTGTTTCCTGTAATTTGATTGTTTAACTCATCTAAATGGTATCCTAATGCCAATTTAGTAGCCAATTTTGCAATTGGATATCCTGTAGCTTTGGATGCCAATGCAGAGGAACGAGATACACGTGGGTTAATTTCAATCGCAATAATATCTTCTTTCTCGTCTGGAGAAATGGCAAACTGTACGTTACATCCTCCTTCAAAATCACCGATAGAACGCATCATTTTGATGGCCATATCACGCATTTTTTGGAACGTAGAATCACTTAACGTCATTGCTGGTGCCACTGTAATAGAATCTCCTGTATGGATACCCATTGGATCCATATTTTCGATAGAACATACAATTACTACGTTATCGTTAGCATCGCGTAATAACTCTAATTCGTATTCTTTCCATCCCATCATGGCTTTGTCGATCATCACTTCGTGGATTGGAGAAATCTCTAATCCGTTACGTAACAATTCATCAAAGTCTTTTTCATCATATACAATAGCTGCTCCAGCTCCTCCTAAAGTAAACGAAGAACGAATACATAAAGGAAAACCAAATTCTTGTGCTATTTTTTTACCTTCTAAAAACGATGTCGCCGTAGCCTGAGGAGCCATGGCTACCCCTATTTTACCCATTAACTCACGGAACTGTTCTCTATCTTCAGTAATGTTGATGGCATCAATATCCACCCCAATCATTTCTACTTTATAATCTTCCCAAATTCCTTTTTCGTCTGCTTCTATACACAAGTTTAACGCCGTTTGACCTCCCATAGTAGGTAACACAGCATCGATACTAGGATGTGCTTCTAAAATTTCTTTAATAGACTTTGTAGTCAAAGGCTTTAAATACACATGATCTGCCAATGACGGATCTGTCATAATCGTTGCAGGATTCGAATTAATTAAGGTAACTTCGATTCCTTCTTCTTTTAATGAACGGATAGACTGAGATCCAGAATAGTCAAACTCACATGCTTGACCAATGACTATAGGACCAGATCCTATAATTAAAACCGACTTGATGTTAGGATTTTTGGGCATACTCTTTATTTTGAGGCAAAGATAATCAGAGGATTACCTTTGATTGAACTATATTCTAAAAAAAATTCAAAAAAAAGGTGTTACTAAAAAAAAGTAACACCTAATATATTATAATGAAAGCATCATTATTTCTTATGTCTTGGAGACGAAGAAACAGTTAAGCTTTTTCTACCTTTAGCTCTTCTACTAGCTAAAACTCTACGTCCGTTAGCAGATGCGATTCTTTCTCTGAAACCGTGCTTGTTTCTTCTTTTTCTATTCGATGGTTGAAACGTTCTTTTCATTTTAATTTATCTTACGTCGTTTATTTAATGCTTTAGCTATTTCTTGAAAACCATGGAGTTTTCTTTAGCGACTGCAAATATATGCGATTATTTAAAAACTACAAATGTTTTTATTTAAAAAATGTTTATTTCGTTTCTAAATAACAAAAGATACACAATACTTATTGTATAAAACAGCTATTTTAAAGTAGCTATTCTTAGAGTATCAAACAGTTAAATGGAGCCTAAAAAAGTACGTATAAAACTTACTTGTATTTCTATAGAAGTTTGTACTTTTGCACAAACAATTTATAATGGCAAACACAAAATATGTTTTTGTAACTGGTGGTGTTACTTCATCACTTGGTAAAGGAATTATTGCTGCTTCTTTAGCAAAGCTCTTACAAGAAAGAGGATACAGAGTTACCATTCAAAAATTCGATCCCTACATTAATATAGACCCAGGAACCTTAAATCCATACGAACACGGAGAATGTTTTGTAACGGATGATGGTGCAGAAACGGATTTAGATTTAGGACATTATGAACGTTTTTTAGACGTAAGAACTTCGCAAGCTAATAATGTAACTACAGGTAGAGTATATCAATCTGTAATTGACAAAGAGCGTAAAGGTGAGTTTTTAGGAAAAACCGTTCAGGTAGTTCCACACATTACCAACGAAATAAAAGATAGAATTCAAATTTTAGGAAAATCTGGAAACTACGATGTGGTAATTACAGAATTAGGAGGAACTGTAGGAGATATTGAATCTTTACCTTATGTAGAATCTGTACGTCAATTAACTTGGGAGTTGGGAGAACACAATGCCGTTGTGATTCACTTAACATTAATTCCTTATTTGGCTGCTGCTGGAGAGTTAAAAACAAAACCTACACAACATTCTGTAAAAATGATGATGCAAAATGGTTTAAACCCTGATATTTTAGTTTGCCGTTCAGAACATTTTATTCCAGATGAAATTAAACGCAAATTGGCTTTGTTCTGTAATGTACAAAAAGAAGATGTAATTTCTTCTTTAGATGCAGAAACCATCTACGATGTTCCTAACTTAATGTTACATGAAGGTTTAGACAAAGTGGTACTTAAAAAACTAGCCATGACAAGTACCAAAGAACCTAAACTAATTGAATGGAACAAGTTTGTTGAAAAACATAAAAACCCTTTACACAAAGTAAAAATTGGAGTTATTGGTAAATATGTTGAATTGCAAGATGCTTACAAGTCTATTGCAGAAGCGTTTATACATGCAGGATCTTCTCAAAGAATTAAAGTAAAAGTAGAGTGGATTCATTCCGAAGAGATTAATCAAGAAAATATTACTAAAAAATTACACGGTTTAAGTGGAATTATGGTAGCTCCTGGTTTTGGTAACAGAGGTACCGAAGGTAAAATAGAAACGATTAAGTACGCCCGAGAAAACAATATTCCTTTTATGGGAATTTGTTTAGGAATGCAAATGGCTGTGATTGAGTTTGCTAGAAACGTTGTTGGTTTAGACGGTGCAAACTCTACAGAAATGTTTGACAACTTAAAATACCCTGTAATTAACTTAATGCAAGATCAAAAAGAGGTGACAGATATGGGAGGAACCATGCGTTTGGGTGCTTGGGGATGTCAATTAGATCATGATTCTAAAGCTTACAAGGCTTACAACCAAACCATTATATCTGAAAGACATAGACATCGTTACGAATTTAATAGCAATTTTAAAGAACAAATAGAAACTGCAGGTATGAAAGCGACAGGAATCAATCCTAAAACAGGATTGGTAGAAGTGGTAGAAATTCCATCGCACCCTTGGTTTGTTGCTGTACAATACCATCCAGAATACAAAAGTACGGTACTAAATCCACATCCACTTTTTGTAGATTTTGTAAATGCTAGTTTAGAACACGTACAATCAAAATAAATAAATATTCTATCAAATCTGTCATTTTTTAATAGTGACAGATTTCTATTTTTATCACAATGGAAGAAAAAAAGAAATTAGACATTAGTCAATTAATAGGTTTCGCTTTAATAGGGGCTGTACTTGTATGGTACACCATGACTAAGAAAAATGAAACTCCTGTTCAAGAAAACAAACAAACAGAAGAGACTGTAACAACAGCATCAACTCCTAGTTTAGAAAACGCAACCGTAGTTACCGATTCTATTTTAAACATAGAAGCTACTAAAAAATATGGAGAATTTGCTAATTCTGCTACTAGTGGAGCTCAAGAGCAAGGTACCACCGTACTAGAAAACGATGTTTTAAAATTAGTAATTGCTAACAAAGGAGGACAAATTGTAGAAGCATTATTAAAAAAATATACGACACATCAAAAGGCTCCTTTGTATTTAATTAAAAACAACAACGCTAACTTTAACATTAACTTTGGTACGTTTGAGAACAAAATTATCAATACCAAAGAATTAATATTCTCTCCATCTACTAGTAAAAACGGAGAAAATCAAGTGGCTTCTTTCAAACTAAAAGTAGCCAATAACAAATATTTAGAATATCGTTACGAGCTAAAACCTAACGATTATATGTTAGATTTTTCTATTAGATCTGTTGGTTTAGAGAATGTAATTAACACCAGCAATAAAATCAACTTAGAATGGAACTTAATGGCTTTACGTAACGAAAAAAGTATTAAGTACGAAAATCAAATGACAGCTTTACACTACGAAAAAGAAGAGGGTAAGTTTGATGATTTATCCGTAAGTGCTAAAGACGATGAAATTGAAGAAAATGTAGACTGGATTGGATACAAACAACATTTTTTCTCTACCATTTTAACCACAAACACTCCGTTTGAAAAAGCAGAATTAAGTTCTGAATCTTTAGTAAAAGATGTTTTAGTGGACACACTTGCTACCAAAAAATTTAGTACTGTTGCTCCTTTAAAATTAACCAACGGTGCTTTAGCATACAACATGGGCTTTTATATAGGACCTAACATTCACGAAAACTTAACTTCTTACGACAAGGGAATTGAAAACGTAATGAACTTAGGTTGGGGAATTTTTGGTTGGATTAACAGAAATGTATTCATCCCTATTTTTCATTTACTAAGTGGTTTTATAAACAACTATGGTTTGGTGATTATTTTAATGACCTTGGTGGTTCGTTTACTAATGTCTCCATTGGTTTACAAATCGTATGTTTCTAGTGCCAAAATGAAAGTTTTAAGACCTGAAATTGATGCGATTAATGCAAAATTTCCTGGAAAAGAAAATCAAATGAAACGTCAGTCAGAAACTATGGCTTTACAACGTAAATCTGGTGTAAACATGATGGCGGGTTGTATTCCAGCATTGTTACAAATGCCCGTTTTCTTTGCCTTATTCCGATTTTTCCCATCTGAAATATTATTAAGACAAAAACCATTTTTATGGGCAGATGATTTAGCATCTTACGATAGTGTATTTGAATGGTCTACCAACATTCCTATTCTTTCTAGTTTTTACGGAAATCACTTTAGTTTATTTCCTGTATTAGCGTCTATTGCTATTTTCTTTTACATGAGAATGAATCAAGGGCAACAAATGTCTATGCAACAACCTGCACAAGAAGGAATGCCAGATATGCAAAAAATGATGAAAATGATGATGTACTTTTCACCATTAATGATGTTGTTTTTCTTTAACAACTATGCTTCTGGTTTAAGTTTGTACTATTTTATCTCTAACTTACTTACCTTAACGATTATGTTTGTGATTAAAAACTACGTAATTGACGAGGAAAAGATTTTAGCTAAAATTCATGAAAACAGAAAAAAGCCTAAAAAACAAAGCAAGTTTAAACAACGTTTAGATGAAGCGATGAAACAGGCACAAGCACAACAAGCTGCACAGCAAAAAAACAAAAAGAAGTAATATTACTTTTATAAAATACAATTAAAGCTCTAGAAATAAACTTCTGGAGCTTTTTTGATTATTAATGCTATTCTAAAATATGATTCTAATATTAGAGAACTATGTTTTTTATTACATCGTTTATTTGTTTAAACGACTCAAGTTTTAAAATAGGTGAAGTCATATTCTCTAAATAAAGTGAATTGTCGCACTGTTATCCTCAAATAAACGAACTTAACAGATGAACTTGAATTTATACGCAAGAATAAATTCAAAATGATATCATACAAAATCCTCAAATCATAAAACACTGCTAAAAACAAAAAAGCCCTATCATAAAATTGATAGGGCTTTTCTGCTAAATATTTATTCTATATTACTAGAACTTGGTTTCTAGCTTAATATAATCTCTAAATTCTTTTTGTTTTTCTATCTCTTTAAAAGCACCTCCAAATTCTGCCGTAACGGTAGAACTTTCAATATCTTTTACTCCTCTAGAGTTTACACATAAATGTTTTGCATCTATAATACAAGCAACATCTTCTGTTCCCAAAGCTCCTTGTAATGCTTTTACAATTTGCCTTGTTAAACGCTCTTGTACCTGCGGTCTTTTTGCAAAATGATCTACAATTCTATTCATTTTAGACAACCCAACTACAGTTCCTTTAGAAATGTAAGCCACATGAGCTCTTCCTACAATAGGTAACAAATGGTGTTCACAGGTAGAATAAACAACAATGTTTTTTTCTACCAGCATTTCGTTATACTTGTAATTATTAGCAAACGTAGATAGTTTAGGTCTATTTTTAGGGTTTAACCCACCAAATAATTCTTTAACGTATGCCTTAGCCACACGTTTAGGAGTGCCTCTTAAACTATCGTCTGTTAAATCTAATCCTAACGTTTCCATGATTTCTTTAACATGGTCTTGGATTTTTGCTATTTTCTCATCGTCAGATAATTTAAAAGCATCATCACGCATAGGTGTACGTGTAACATCTCCAATGTGGTTATCTCCTATATCGTCTATTTCGTCGTAGTTCATTATGTCAATTTCTTGGGACATATTTATAATATTATAAGCTGCAAAATTACGAATTTATTATCACTTGTGACAATTCATCTAAATTGCATATTTTTTGTTCTCCTGTATGCATATTCTTTAAGGTAAAAACACCTTGTTCTATTTCCTTCTCTCCTACTAAAACCACAAATGGTATGCTTCTTTTATTCGCATAATTCATCTGTTTCTTCATTTTTGCGTTGCTCGGATACAACTCAGCTTTAACGTTTAATTGTCTTAACTTAGCTATAGCTTTGGTCGAATACAACGCTTCTTCATTACCAAAATTGATGAATAAGACTTCTGGTCTTGGTAAATCTACTTGGGTAAATAAATTTAATTCTTCTAATACCAGATAAATTCTATCCAAACCAAAAGAAATTCCAACACCACTTACGTCTTTTAAACCAAAAACACCCGTTAAATCATCGTAACGTCCACCGCCACCAATAGAACCTATTTTTACAGTCTTAGGAGCTGCTACTTCAAAAATAGCTCCTGTATAATAGTTTAAACCTCTTGCCAAAGTTACATCTAAATCTAAACTTGCCGATTGTAGCCCAACAGCTTCTATTGTATCTATAATGAATCTTAATTCTTCTACTCCTTTCGTTCCTTCTTCGGAAGTAGCCAGCATGGTTTGTAACTGGTTTAATTTTTCTTGATTGTTTCCTGTAAAACTAAACAAAGGAGCTACTTTAGCAATCGCTTGCTCAGAAATCCCTTTAGTCATCATCTCTTTTACAACTCCTTCCTCTCCTATCTTATCTAACTTATCTAAAGCAACCGTAAAATCAATTAGTTTATCACTAGCTCCTATAATTTCTGCAATTCCCGATAAAATTTTTCTATTGTTCATTTTAAGAGTGACCCCCTTTAAATTTAATTTAGAAAAAACAGTATCGTATAATTGAATAAAATCTATCTCTTGCCATAAAGAATCACTTCCTACCACATCTGCATCACATTGGTAAAACTCTCTAAAACGTCCTTTTTGGGGTCTATCTGCTCTCCAAACAGGCTGAATTTGATATCTTTTAAACGGAAACTCTATTTCGTTTTGATGTTGTACAACATACCTTGCAAAAGGCACCGTTAAATCATAACGCAACGCTTTTTCAGAAATAGAACTGGTTAGTTTTTGACTGTCTTTAGCTTCTAAATATTCTGAATTTGCTTTTTTTAAGTAATCTCCAGAATTTAAAATCTTAAAAATCAACCGATCTCCCTCTTCTCCATATTTTCCCATCAATGTTTGAGAGTTTTCAAAAGAAGGTGTTTCTATAGCCTGAAACCCAAACGTTTGAAATACAGATTTAATGGTATCAAAAATATAATCTCTTTTTGCTACCTCTACAGGAGAAAAATCTCTAGTCCCTTTTGGAATACTTGGTTTTTGTGCCATAAACTACTCAAAATTTTAAAATGCAAATATACGATAAACAATGTTCTTGATATCGATGATTTTATACTTGTTCTCTTTTAAATGTTTTATCTCGCTCTAATAGTTAACATATTTTTACCTTAAACAACCTCCTCTAAACATTTATTTTAACTTTTATTTACTACCATTATTTAAACAATAGCTATCAGCATCATTATAAATTAACTAAAAACAACGGCTATCATTTTATAAAAAATGAGTGCTTAAATTTTAAAGATTCACCTTATTTATATTGAATTTATCAATAAAAATACGTTAGCAATATTTATAAAAAACGAACCTAATTTATTTACAAATCTTTTTAACAAAATTGTCAATAAAGTTGTCAATAACTAAAAAAAAAGCTTCAAAAATCAATTTAATAATTGCATAATTTTATAAAAACAAAAACACCGCTGATATGATTTCGAAAGTAATTAAGAGAGACTATACCTCTACCGATTTTAAATTACATAAAATTAGTAATGCTATTTATGCGGCTATGAAATCTGTAGGAAGAGGAACCTTAGAAGAAGCTAACAACATAGCATTAAGCGTTTTAGACAAGGTTAATCACAAGCTAGAAACCACAAAATACTACATACCTACTGTAGAAGAAATTCAAGATATTGTTGAAGCTGAGTTAATGCACAGTGAGTTTTTGGATGTTGCTAAAGCTTACATTTTATACAGAAATGAACAAAAACAAAAACGTAAAAAAAATGTATTTGAAAAACGTATTAATTTAAAACCATATGAGTATCCAGAGCTTATAGAATATGTAGATGCTATTAGACATTCTTACTGGATTCATTCAGAATTTAATTTTACCAGCGATGTACAAGATTTTAAATCGAGATTAAACCCTGTTGAGAGAAATGCCATCAAAAATACTATGTTAGCTATCTCGCAAATTGAAGTGGCGGTTAAAAGTTTTTGGGGAGAAATTCATAACAAACTTCCAAAACCAGAAATAGGATCTGTAGGTTCTACTTTTGCAGAAAGTGAAGTAAGACATCACGATGCATATTCTCACTTGTTAGAAATTCTAGGATTAAATGATGAGTTTAGTAACCTAAAGAAAAATCCTAAAATAATGAAGAGAGTTCATTATTTAGAAAAATCTTTAAAAAACGCAAAAAGTAACGACAATAAAGAATATTCAGAAGCCATTCTTTTGTTCTCTTTATTTATAGAACACGTATCCCTATTCTCTCAGTTTTTAATTATTATGGCTTTTAACAAGCATAAAAACATGTTAAAAGGGATTTCTAATGTGGTAGAAGCCACCTCTAAAGAAGAGCAAATACACGGAGATTTTGGTATTGATTTAATTAAAATAATTAAAGACGAAAATCCGGATTGGTTTAACGAAGATTTTACGCAAATTATACAATTAACTTGTGCAGAAGCTTATCAAACAGAAAGCGGAATTATTAATTGGATTTTCGAAAAAGGAGAATTAGACTTCTTGCCTGTGAATGTAATTAACGAGTTTATCAAAGATCGTTTTAACAAATCATTAGAAAGTATTGGAATCCAAAAAATATTTAAAATTGATGAAAGTTTGCTAGAGCAAACAGAATGGTTTAATGATGAAATTATAGGTACCAAACATGGAGATTTTTTTGTAAAAAGATCTATCAATTATAGTAAAAGAACCCGAAGTATTACCAAAGACGATTTATTTTAAGCCACCTAAACACATACACAAAAAATGATAGCAAACGATACTAAAACAAATGTAAAACAAGCACAAGATTTTGAATGGCTTACCGAGCATAGTCAAAACTTTTTAAATTCTGGATATCTTTTAGAAGGTGTAACTCCTAAAGAAAGAATTAGAGAGATTGCAGAGCATGCCGAAAAGATTTTAAAAATTGATGGTTTTGCAGATAAATTCTATGGATATATGTCTCAAGGATTCTATTCATTAGCCTCACCTGTATGGTCTAATTTTGGTAAAAAAAGAGGTTTACCTATCAGTTGTTTTGGTTCGCACGTAGCAGATGATATAGGAGATATTTTATACACACAATCTGAGGCTGGAATGATGTCTAAGCTAGGAGGTGGAACTTCTGGGTATTTTGGTAAATTAAGACCGCGTGGTGCTGCCATTAAAAACAACGGAAAATCTTCTGGAGCTGTGCACATGATGCAGTTGTTCGAAACCATGGTGGATGTGGTAAGTCAAGGATCTGTTCGTAGAGGTAGATTTGCTCCTTATTTAGATATTGAGCATGCGGATATTGAAGAGTTTTTAGAAATTGGTACAGAAGGGAATCCTATTCAAGAATTAACTCACGGTGTATGTGTAGGTAGTGAGTGGATGCAACAAATGATAGATGGTGATGACGAAAAAAGAACTCTTTGGGCTAAGGTATTGCAAAGAAGATGTGAGATAGGCTATCCTTATATTTTCTTTAAAGACAATGCTAACGAAAATACAGTAGACGTTTACAAAGAAAACAATCACAAAATTCACGGAAGTAATCTTTGTTCTGAAATTATGTTACCTACCAACGAAGATTGGTCTTTTGTATGCGTACTTTCTTCTGTTAATATTTTACATTACGACCAGTGGAAAGATACCGATGCGGTAGAAACCATGGTGTACTTTTTAGATGCTGTTTTAGAAGAGTTTATTTCTAAATTAGAAGATTATAGAGACTCTTCTGACAAAGACGATCGTTTGGTATTCCATTTTATGGAAAAAGCTTACACGTTCTCAAAAGAAAACAGAGCCTTAGGTTTAGGGGTTTTAGGATGGCACTCGTTCTTACAATCTAAAAACTTAGCGTTTGACTCTGCCGAAGCTTATGATTACAACTCTAAGATTTTTAAATTAATTAAAGAAAAATCCTACGCTGCTTCTGAAGAGTTAGCAAAATTATTTGGAGAACCCAAAGTATTAAAAGGATACGGACGTAGAAATACCACTTTAAATGCTATTGCTCCTACTACTTCTTCTGCATTTATATTAGGGCAAGTTTCTCAGGGAATAGAACCTATTTGGTCTAATTGTTATGTAAAAGATATTGCTAAAGTTAAAACAACTATTAAGAACAAATACTTAGAAGACTTACTAGAATCCAAAGGTCAGAATACTAAAGATATTTGGAAAAGTATTCGAGACCGAGATGGTTCTGTACAACATTTAGAATGTTTGTCTGATCATGAAAAAGAAGTTTTTAAAACCTATGCTGAATTAGATCAATTAGCGATTGTTTACCAAGCTGCTAACAGACAAAATCACATAGACCAAGGACAATCTTTAAATATTATGGTACATCCAGAAATGCCTGTTAAAGACTTAAACAAAATACATACAACTGCGTGGCAACTAGGAGTAAAATCTTTATACTATCAACACAGTATGAATGCTGCTCAACAGTTTAAACAGAAAAAAGAATGTACGAGTTGTGAAGGGTAACCACAAAAACAGCATTAACACTCTAAACTAAAAAATAAAGTCTCTAACAATATTGTTAGAGACTTTATTTTTTAGTTTATTTTTTGTTTTCGCCACTCTTCTGCCACTCTTTCTAATTCCAAATACCAGTTTTCGCCAAATTTTAAAATCAACGCGTTTTTTAAAAATTTATATACTGGAACTTGCAATTCTTTTCCTAAAACACACGCATCATCACAAATATCCCATTGATTGTAATTCACCGCAGAAAATTCGGAATAATCTTGCACTCGAATAGGGTACAAATGACAGGAAATAGGTTTTTTCCAATCCACCAAACCTTGATTGTACGCTTGCTCAATACCACAAGAAGTTACTCCATTACTATCAAAAGTAACAAAAGCACATTCTTTATCGTTAACCAACGTTGTTTCGTGTTCTCCAAAATCGTTTGTCGTGTACGTACCTTGTTGTTCAATAGCTGCTATACCTTCGGGTCGAAGTAAGTGTTTAATTTTAGGATATACGTTATTTAATTTAACTATTTCTTCTTCTAGAACAGGAGCTCCTGCATCTCCTGCCACACAACATTCCCCTTTACAAGCAGAAATATTACACACAAAATCTTTTTGTAATACTTCTTCTGAAACAATGGTTTTTCCTATTTGAAACATAATTTATTCTTATCTAAAACTAAAAAAGAGCTTATAAAATTATAAGCTCTTTTGGATGTGTATTACAAAAGTAATTATTTTTTATTGACTTCTTTGATATACTTTTCAATCGCCATAGTCATAGAAGGTGTTTCTGGAGACGGTGCAGAAATATCTACCTTTAAACCTGCTTCGGTAGCTGCTTTTACCGTAGAATTTCCATAAACAGCAATTCTAGTATTGTTCTGCTTAAATTCTGGAAAGTTTTTAAATAACGAATGAATTCCTGAAGGACTAAAGAACACCAAAACATCATAGAAAACATTCTCTAAGTCTGATAAATCACTCGTAACCGTTCTATACAAATCTATTCTTCTCCATTGTAATTGCATTTCGTCTAACGCCTCTGGAATGGATGCTTTTAATTTATCTGAAGACGGTAATAAAAACTTTTCTGTTTTGTGTTTTTTAATAATTTCACACAATTCTGGAAAAGATCTTTTCCCTACATAAATTTTACGTTTTCTGTAGACTACGTATTTTTGTAAATAATAAGCTACAGCTTCTGACTGACAAAAATACTTTAACTCATTAGGTACTTTGTACCTCATCTCTTCTGCAATTCTAAAAAAATGATCTACAGCATTTCTACTTGTTAAAATAATCGCAGAATATTTACTTAAATCAATTTTTTGGTTTCTAACGTCTCGAACCGTTAACCCTTCTACATGAATAAAAGATCTAAAATCTACTTTTACTTTTTGCTTTTCCGACAAAATAGAAAATGGAGATTGTTGATCTGATTTAGGCTCTGGTTGCGAAACTAGTATAGTCTTTACTTTCATCTTTTTCTTACTCAGT
>CALHCC010000043.1 GCA_937930675.1 uncultured Flavobacteriaceae bacterium | reverse complement strand
ACTCTTTGTGTCCAAGTCTTTTAGATACTGTATATATGTCAGCTCCATTTTCCAATAATAATACCGCATTCGTATGCCTGGCACTGTGAAAAGTTACGTGTTTAGTAATGCCAGCTCTCATACACCATCTTAAAATTTCAGCGTTAAAATGAGCTCCATATTTAAGACCTGTAAACACTCTATCACTTTTAGATTTACGGTCTCCTAATAATTTTCTTGCTTGATTAGATATGTAAAGGTATTCAAGTCCATCCGTTTTACTCTGTTTAAATATAATTCTAGAGCTATCATCTTCATCTCTTACTTCAAACCATGTCATTTTATCGATATCACTCCATCTAATACCAGTTAAACAACTGAATATGAAGGCTTTTTTCAGTATCTCATATTTACATACAGCTTTTGATAAATTTTGTAACTCGTTATAAGTAAGATATTCCCTTGTTGATTCTCCAATAGTAAATCCTTTTATTCTTTTTAAAATATTGGAGCTTATATATCCTTCCTCATAAGCGCTTTTTATACAGGCTTTAAATTTATTGAAATAGGTGTATTTAGAATTTTGAGATAATAAGGTTCCGCTTTTAGTTGTTGCTTTTTGGTCTAAATGTTTTTTAAATCCTTTAACAAAATCCTCATTAACTTGATCGAAAGTAACAGTAGGTTTACAGTAATTTAAAATATGTTTTTCAGCTGCGCTCCAATTATCGTAATTTCCTTTACTATTATAACGTTCTTCTTTTAATTGAGTATAATAACTAAGAAAACTAGTTTTACTTTTGTGAGAACTTTTTACATTAAATTTACCTTGGAAATATTCCGCTTTTCTGATGGCAAATATTTTTTCTGCTAATTCAAGATTTTCCTTATTTTGTTTTTTCTCTTTTGAATTTTTAGGATCAGTAATTAAATACAAATCTAAATGTTCATATTTACGATCATGCTTTTGTTTGCCATGTTCATCTGTAACAGTTCCATTATAATATTCAATAGAAAGGCTTTCTCTTCCTTTAAGTTTTTTTCTTCGTAGGTGTATTTTCATTATGATTACTTTTATCAGGTGTAATAATTACACCTGATAGATACTGTAGGTGTAATTTGATAGTAGTAAAAGTAAAAATAAATGAATTTAAATGAAAATAAATAAGAATAATAATTTAACTAGTGTGTTTATTTACAGTGTGTTTTTTGCTTTTAGTTGTAGTTAGTTTCATTGTTTTATAGATACTTATTTCCCAATACAGAAATTAGCAAAAATATTTCCCAGTAAATCATCATTGGTAACTTCTCCAGTAATTAAGCCAAAATAGTATAAGGTTTCTCGAATGTCTATAGCCATTAAATCGCTAGATACATTATTTTGTATGGCAGCATCCACTTTATTAATTTCGTTTAACGCTTTTAATAAAGCATCGTAATGGCGAGAATTGGTTACAATGGTATCATTATTATTTAAAGCTCCAATGTTTACCAATTGGGTTAATTCGTTTGTTAAGCTTTCTATTTCGAACTTTTCTTTAGCAGAAATGGCAATTAATGCTGGAAGTTGATTTTTTAAAGATGCTATCTCATCAGAAGTTACTTTGTCGGCTTTATTCGCAATAATGATTAATTGTTTTTGTGGAAATTGATTTTTGATTTTATTGATTTCTACAATCGCTTGGTTTGATTTTTCTTTGTTAGAAATTAGAGTAGAAGCATCAAACAAATAAATGACAACCTGAGCTTGACTAATTTTTTCAAAAGTTTTTTGAATTCCAATACTTTCTACCACATCCTTTGTATCTCTAATTCCAGCAGTATCAATAAATCGGTAAGAAACTCCATTTATAATTATTTCATCTTCAATAGTATCACGAGTCGTTCCTGCAATCTCCGATACAATCGCACGTTCTTCGTTTAACAAAGCATTTAAAAGAGTAGACTTTCCCACGTTAGGCTCTCCTACAATAGCAACAGGAATTCCGTTTTTAATCACATTCCCTACGGCAAAAGAATCTATCAAACGTTTTAAAACGAGTTGAATTTTAGCGACCAAGGCTTTAAACTCACTTCTATCTGCAAACTCAACATCTTCCTCTGCAAAATCTAATTCCAGTTCTATTAAAGAAGCAAAGTTGATGAGCTGGTCTCTTAACAATTGAATTTCGTTAGAAAAGCCACCACGCATTTGTTGCATGGCTATTTGATGAGAAGCTTCTGAATCCGAAGAAATTAAATCGGCAACCGCTTCTGCCTGGCTTAAATCTAATTTTCCATTGATAAAAGCACGCAATGTAAATTCACCCGCATCTGCCATTCTTGCTCCCTTGCATAACAATACTTGAATAATTTCTTGCTGAATGTATTGCGATCCGTGACAAGAAATTTCAATAGTATCTTCACCAGTATAAGAATGAGGATTTTTAAAAACAGAAATTAATACTTGATCTATTGTTCTTTGAGCATCCACAAAATGTCCTAAATGCAAAGTATGAGATTTTTGAGCTAATAAAGATTTATTTTCTTTAATAGAAACAAAACAATCATTCGCAATTTTAATAGCATCAGGTCCAGACAAACGAATAACAGCAATAGCACCCACTCCAGAAGCAGTAGCTAAGGCAACAATAGTATCTTTTAATATCATACAACAAAATTACACCATTCTAAAACATCAAACTAAAATCAAAACAAAAAAATAAGATAAATTTAAAGACAAGCTTAGTATCTTTGGACTAATGAAATTAAAACCACAAGTAAAACTTATCGAATGTCCTAGAGATGCCATGCAGGGCATTAAAACCTTTATTCCTACATCTTTAAAGGTTAAATATATCAATAGTATTTTAGCTTGTGGTTTTGATACGGTAGATTTTGGAAGTTTTGTATCTCCTAAAGCCATTCCTCAAATGAAAGATACGGCAATGGTATTGTCTAAATTAAATTTACAAAATGCCCATAGTAAATTATTAGCCATTGTGGCAAATGTTAGAGGAGTCACAGATGCTTGTCAATTTGATGAAATTACGTATTTAGGATATCCTTTTTCTATCTCAGAAATTTTTCAGGTAAGAAATACCAACAAAACTATGGAAGAGAGTTTTGTAGAATTACAAAAAATTATTCAGTTAGCACATCAACATAACAAACAAGTAGTTACCTATTTATCTATGGGTTTTGGAAACCCTTACGGAGATCCTTGGGATGTGGCTATTGTAGGGGAGTGGGTAGAAAAATTATACCAAATAGGTGTTACTATTTTATCGTTATCGGACACGGTAGGAACTGCTACTCCTGAAATTATACAGTATTTGTTTAGTTCTTTAATTCCTTTATATCCAAAAGTGGAGTTTGGAGCACATTTACATACCACTCCAAAAGAATGGCATGCCAAAATGTTAGCTGCTTACCAAAGTGGTTGTGTGCGTTTTGATGGTGCTATTAAAGGTTACGGCGGTTGCCCTATGGCTACGGATGCATTAACAGGTAACATGCCCACAGAAAAAATGCTTTCTTTTTTTGCAGAACAAAAAGCAGAAACAAACATTAATACCCTTAGGTTTGAGAGTGCTTACAATGTAGCTTTACAAGTGTTTTAACACGAAAACGTTTTCGTAATTTTATTTATAATAAATTAAAATAAGGTTGTCTTATTTAGAATTGGTCTGTATATTTGTAGCGTAAAACTAAAATTAACGATAACAAGTCTAAATAAAAGAAATGAAAGCAACAAAATTAACTTTAGCAACATTAGTAGCAGCAGGAGCTATGTTTACATCATGTAGTAGTGATGATGATAATGGAGGAG
>CALHCC010000042.1 GCA_937930675.1 uncultured Flavobacteriaceae bacterium | reverse complement strand
ACAACACACTTACAAACAAAAAAGTCTGCCTATAAATTAGACAGACTTTCTATAAAAAAAAGGGTGGAAGACCGGATTCGAACCGGCGACCTCCTGAACCACAATCAGGCGTTCTAACCAACTGAACTACAACCACCATTTGCGTGCTTTCGCATTAGCGGTTGCAAATATAAGAGGTTTATTGTGTTTATCAAACAATAATTTTAAAAAATATCTGATAAATTTTTAACCCCCACATAACGTTCTGAGGTAAAGCCCTCTGCATATTCTACATTAATTAATCTCCCTAAATCTCTCGCTCTATAGGTAACGCTTTCTAAAAATGTTTTACTGGTAATTGGAGATTCTGGCTCATCACTCGTAGGGTCGTAAAATTGTGATTTAAATGCTTTAATCGCATTCTCTTTAACATCTATATACTCAGAAACGTCTACCACAAAATCAGGTTCTATATTTTTCCATTGAATGTAATGGTACACATTAACAGGTCTCCATGCTTTTTGCTCTCCAAAACCAATATCTGTTTTTATCGCTCTTAATCCTGCTAAAAAACAAGCATCAGAGACTAATTTACTTCCTTTGGCATGATCTGGATGTCGATCATCAATTGCATTACACAACACAATATCGGGTTGATACTTTCGGAGTACCTCTACTATTTTTAATTGATACTCTTTAATATTTTCTAAAAAACCATCTGGCAATCCTAAATTTTCTCTCACCACTACCCCCAAAACACCTGCTGCAGCTTCTGCCTCCATGGCTCTAATTTTAGGAGTGCCTCGGGTTCCTAACTCTCCTTTGGTTAAATCTAAGATCCCTACTACTTTTCCTTCGGCAACTTCTTTGGCAACGGTAGCTCCACAGCCCAATTCAACATCGTCTGGATGTGCTCCTATTGCTAATATATCTAGTTTAAAATTCATATTTATTGTTTTATCCAAGCAACAATACTTGGATCATTTGGTTTTGTTTTTGGGCTTACTACTCTTTCTATAGTTCCATCTCTACCTATCAAATACTTCTGAAAATTCCATTTTACTTTAGAATCTTTAAAACCATTAAATTGTTTTTGTGTTAGGTACTGATAAATTTCAGCTTGATCCTTTCCTTTAACTGCTATCTTTTGCATCATCGGGAAAGTAACTCCATAATTTAATTGGCAAAATTCTTGAATATCTTTACTAGAACCTGGCTCTTGAAATAAAAAATTATTGGATGGAAAACCTATAATTACAAAATTGTGCACATCTTTATAAGCTGTATAAATTTCTTGTAACTGCTCGTACTGTGGTGTTAAACCACATTTAGAAGCTGTGTTTACAATCATTATTTTTTTTCCTTTTAGTGCCGAAAAATCATAATCATTTCCTTGTAAATCTTTTACCACAAAATCGTAAATAGACGTTTTAGTGTTTGATGATGTTACCTTTTTACTTTTAAAAGCATAAATTCCTAACAGCAATACAGGTACGGTAATATAAAGTAATTTCATGAATAAAGAGTTTCTTTCAAAGATAGCCTAGACTTTGGTCGAAATCAAATTTAATTAATTTCAAGGTAGTGTTTAGAATAGTTCTTACTTTTGACCCATGGTAAAGGTTTGCATTTTAGGAACAGGTAAAGTAGGCTCTCATTTTATTAAAGAGTGTATCAACAATACAGGTATCCATTTAATTCAAATTTACAACCGATCTAGCAAAGGTTTACGACTGTACAAAGATTTATTAGCGACCACGCAAAGCGTGTACGAGCTTAAACAAGCAGACATCTATATCATTGCTTTGCCAGACGATGCCATTGCTACCCTAGATTTACAACATGTAAAAGGATTGGTCGTACACACCTCTGGAACGGTATCTTATCAGCAAATACAGGCCCAACAAAGGGGGATTTTGTACCCTCCACAAAGTTTTAGCAAAGAGAAAAGTATCCATTTTAAAAACATTCATTTTTGTTTGGATGTAGAATTTAACAAAGACCGTAATTTACTCGAACATTTGGTAACTTTATTTGCTGCTTCTTGGACTTATTTAAGTGAAGAACAAAGACAAAAGCTACACATTGCTGCTGTATTTGCAAACAACTTTAGCAATAGAATTATTGGAATTGCTTACGATTTATGCAAAGAACATCGCATAGACTTTAAGATACTACAGCCTTTGTTGCAAGAAACTTTTTTAAAAACTCAAATTCTACCTCCAAACAAAGCACAAACAGGACCTGCTCTTAGAAATGATGAAGCAACCATTGCTAAGCATTTAGCACAATTAGATACGACAAACAAAGAAATTTATAAAATATTAACTCAATCTATACAAGAAAAACACAATGTTAAGTTATAAAGAATTATTAAACAACGTACAAGCTTTTATTTTTGACGTTGATGGGGTATTAACCAACGGAATGGTAACTATTTTTCCTGACGGAGAATTGGTAAGGAATATGAATATTAAAGATGGGTATGCTTTAAAATGTGCGATAGATGCTGGTTTTCCTGTTTGTATTATTTCTGGCGGAAATAGCAAAGGGGTTAAAAAACGTTTAGAAGGTTTAGGAGTTACCGAAATTTACTTAGGGGTACACAACAAAATAGAAAAGTACAACGAAATTTTAGAGAAACACAAGTTAAATCCTGCACATATTGTATATATGGGAGATGATATTCCTGATTACCCTGTTATGGAATTAGTAGGTGTTGCCTGTGCTCCACAAGATGCGGCTCCACAAATAAAAACAATAGCTAAATATGTTTCTCCTATTAAAGGTGGTGAAGGATGTGTACGTGATATTATAGAACAAGTATTACGTGTTCAAGGAAAATGGAGCGATACTTTTAATGCTAAATTTGACTAATACAACATGATAGTTTCTATTGGACAGTTTTACTTAAAACAAAGAAACTTACTTCCTGAATTTTTACAACTATCCAAAGCAATACACCAAGAAGCTTTGGATAGTTTTGGGAACTTAAAATCTGAATTAAACAACGAAGGGATTGCCATATTTTACTCTTATACCTATTGGAATCACACAGAAGATGTGATGCATTTTGTACAGTCTAAAACCCATGGAAAAATTCTTAAAGATACAGAACGACTATGTAGCAAGGCTTGTTTTTTAAGATATGAAACGGATTCTTTTGAAGCTATTGAAGTTGCTAAAGCAAAACTAACGAATAGCCCTAACACCAGGGTATTTCATTTCTAACCATCTATTTAATACGCATCTACATCTATATTTACTCGGATCGATTTAAATTTACCGATAGCATCAAACATAAAACGTACTTTTTTTAAATACTCTTTGGTTGCCTTAATCGATTGTTTGGGAGGAATCTTAATAATTAATTGCTTTATATACTGATTCCTTACTCTGGATACCGAGGGAGAAGTAGGACCTAATAAATTTTTAGCAAAGGTATTTTTTAATGATTTACCTAACCAATCTGCTCCGTCGTTTAACAGATTAAAATCTTTATGTTTTAAAGTAATTTGAATAATTCTGTAATACGGAGGATAAAAAAAGTTTCGTCTATCCGTTATTTGTTCTGCATACATTTGCTCGTAACTATTCGTGGTTACTTGCTGTAATATTTGATGGTAAGGATTAAAGGTTTGAATAAAAACTTTTCCTTGTTTTTGATGACGTCCTGCCCTACCCGACACTTGCGTTAACATTTGAAAACTACGCTCTTGAGCTCTATAATCTGGAAAGTTTAGCATGTTATCTGCATTTAACACTCCTACCAACGTAACATTGTTAAAATCTAATCCTTTAGACAACATTTGCGTTCCTATTAAAACGTCTATTTCTCGTTGCTGAAAAGCTGTTATTATTTTTTCATACCCATGCTTTCCTCTAGTTGTATCTAAGTCTAAACGGCCTATTTTATGTTCTGGAAGCAAACTTAACAACTCTTGCTCTATCTGTTCCGTACCAAAACCTTTACTACTTAAATCTGTACTTCCACAAGCATCGCACTGCAAAGGAATCGCTCGGTGGTATCCGCAATAATGACACCTTAATTCCTGCTTAAATTTATGTTCTGTTAAGCTTACATCGCAATTAGGACATTGTGGTGTTACCCCACAAGTACCACACTCTATTAAGGGAGCAAATCCTCTTCTATTCTGAAACAGAATAACTTGTTCCTTTAAAGCCAACGCTTCTTTTATTTCTTTTAACAAAACATCCGAGAAATGCCCCGTCATCCTCTTTTTTTTATGCTTTTCTTTAATGTCTATCAATTCTATTTTAGGCATCTGAACAGCTCCAAAACGTCTATTTAAGGTAACCAATCCATACTTTCCTAAGGTAGCATTGTAGTAAGATTCTAAACTGGGAGTTGCACTTCCTAACAAAATACTTGCTTTGTGTAGTTTAGACAACACAATGGCTGCATCTCTAGCATGGTATCTAGGAGCAGGATCAAATTGTTTGTAAGAAGCTTCATGTTCCTCATCTACAATAACCAATCCTAAATCTTTAAAAGGTAATAATGCAGCAGAACGAGTTCCCAATACAATTTTAGCTTTGGAAGTTCCATTTAAAATATGATTCCACACTTCTAACCTCTCGTTCTGAGAATACTTAGAATGATATACCGCTAACTGATCTCCAAAAAACTTTTGAAGTCTCACAATTAATTGTGTCGTCAACGCAATTTCTGGCACCAAAAACAATACTTGTTGCCCTTTCTTTATGATTTCTTGTATTAAATGTGCATAAATTTCTGTTTTACCACTTCCTGTAACCCCATAAAACAAACAAACATCTGTTTTAAGAAAACTCTGTTTAATACCTTGGTATGCTTGTGTTTGGTCTGTAGATAAGGTAGGAATGGTTTGTTGGCTTGCATCAAAAGAAATTCTATCTGTTTGTAACTCATAAATTTCAAAAACTCCTTTCTTTTCTAAGCCTTTACATACAGCACTGGTGATTTGTGCCGTTTCCAATAACTTTTTTTTAGAAATGGGAGCATTTAACTGTGCTTTTAACACAAAATACTGCATGACTAAACTTCGTTGTTTTTCTGATCGAGATAACAGTTCTAATAATTCTTTAAGTTTTTCAGAAGTATCCCATACGTCTGCCAACTTAATATAAGCAATCATTTTAGGTTGGTACTGTTCGTAAATTTCTTCCTTTAAATAAATAGCTTCCATCGCTATCATATTTTTAAGTATAGGAAACACTCTTTTCTTTCCTAAGATAGCAGTGAGCTGAGAAATATTAGTTTGTGATTGCTGTTGTAAGGCTTCGAATACCAACGATTCGTCTACAGTAAATAATTCTTGATTGGTAAATGCCGTATTTAGCAACACCGTAGTTTCGCTCTCTAGTAAAAATACAGAAGGAAGTGCTGCTTTTAATACTTCTCCTAAGGAACACATATAATAGTCTGCAATCCAAGCCCAATGTTTTAGTTGGTATTCACTTAATATTGGGGATTCGTCTAAAATTTGATAAATATCTTTTGCTTCGTAAGCCTGAGGCTCCTCTTCATGTAACCGATATGCAATTCCTGTATATATTTTATTTTTTCCGAAAGGCACGGCAACTCTTGCTCCTATTTTAAGAAAGTGATATTCTTCTTCTGTAATTCTATACGTAAACTGCCTTTCTAAAGGAATGGGTAATAAAATATCTACAAAATATGGCTTAAATAACAAGATTTTCTGTTTTTAGTTGCCTACAAAGAAATGGAGTTTTTAGGACTGTTGCAACTCCTAAAGTAAAGAAGAAAACAGACCGTTATTTCTTAATAATAAGTTGGGCGGGTTGTAAGTGAGGGTTGATAAACACAAACTTTTGTAACCATAATTTTAATTCGTTTTGCTCATGTGGCAATAAACGTTTAACTGCTTTTTTTAATTCGTTAGAAAATAAATCAACATCAAAACTAACTTTTTCTAACACCATTAATGTGTACTTATACATTGCTCTTGCCATCTTCCTCTTCTTTCTTATAATTTAAAAAACTGAAATATCTATAAATAATGACGTAAAAAATTACATTTTATTACAAAAATTCAATTATTTCTTGAATATATGTTATTGTTTTGTAGTTAAAATTCGCTTTGATCTGATCTGAAACGGTTTCAAATTTCCAAATGGTAGGGAAAGGAACATGAATGGCTTGTGCTCCTATTTGTAGTACAGGTAGCACATCTGATTTTAAAGAATTTCCTATCATTAAAAAATCTTTAGGCTGAATGTCTAAATGTTTTAAGATTCTTTGATAGCCTTCTGGATTTTTTTCACTCATCACTTCTACATGATGAAAATAACTTAACAAACCTGACTTTGCTAACTTTTTTTCTTGATCTAATAAATCGCCTTTGGTAAGTACAATTAATTTGTAACGGGGGGCTAAATACGTTAACACTTGTTCTATATCTGGTAACAACTCTATCGGTTTAGAAAGCATTTGCTTTCCTATTTCTAAAATTTCTTGAACAACGGTTGCTGGCAATTGATAGTTTGATAGTTCAGTAGCACACTGAATCATGGATAAAATACAGCTTTTTACACCATAACCGTACAAAGGAATGTTACCTGTAATTACTTTGTACAACTCTTGGTTAATTTTGTTTTGAGTTTCGTAATTAGCTAGTAATTTGGCAAACTTGGCCTCGGCTTCTCTAAAGTAGGGTTCGTTTACCCAAAGTGTATCATCTGCATCAAAAGCAATTACTTTAATGTTCTCCATTTTGCAATTGTAATTTTGCTTTTTCTAAATCTTCTTTCGTATCAATTCCAATCACTTTATAAGGTGTTTCTACCATCTTCATTTTCATGCCATGTTCCAAAAAGCGAATTCCTTCTAACTTTTCTGTAGCTTCGTTTTGACACATTTTCATGTTAGGAAAGTTTAATAAGGCTGATCTTCTAAAAGCATAAATCCCGATATGTTTATAATACACCGTATTTACAGAAGAATCTCTAGGATATGGAATAGGAGCTCGTGAAAAATATAGTACGCATGAAGCATTATCCAACACTACCTTTACGTTGTTAGGGTTTTCTATTTCCTGCCAATCTTCTATGGTGTGCACCAAAGATGCTACCGAAATTTCTTGACGAATATCGTTTTTAAAAACCTCTATTAAATCTTGCAAAGGCTCTTTTCTTGTAAAAGGTTCATCTCCCTGAACGTTGATTATAATATCACCTTCCACCATATCAGCAGCTTCGGCAATTCTATCAGAACCACATTCGTGTTCTTTTACACTCATGAGCACCTTACCTCCGTGAGCTTCTATCTCTGTTTTAATTTGGAGACTGTCTGTAACCACATACACCTCATCAAATAAATGTGTGTTTACTGTTGCCTCATAAGTGCGTGTAATAACGGTTTTACCACACAAATCTTTTAACAACTTTTTAGGAAATCTGGATGCCTGTAAACGTGCAGGAATCATTGCTATTACTTTCATAAATAAAAATTAGTGTCCAGAATAAGTTACGTAATTTCTTGGGGTCTCGTACAAGGTAACCGACAATTTTAAGTTTTTAGGAATGTGACATCGTAACTTATTCCAAATAAATACAGAAATATTTTCTGCCGTAGGATTGGTGTTTAAAAATTCTGGAATTTCTAAATTTAAGTTCTTATGATCTAATGTATCTTCTACTTCGGATTTAATGAGTTTTTTTAAAATTTTTAAATCCATCACAAAACCTGTTTCTGGGTTTACTTGTCCGGTAACAGATACCACCAACTCATAATTATGTCCATGATAATTAGGATTGCTACATTTTCCAAAAACATTGTAGTTCTTTTCATCATCCCAATCGGCTCTATACAATCTGTGGGCAGCATTAAAATAAGCCACTCTATGTACTGTAATTTCCATATACTATTTGTTTTTTGCTGCTAATAAATTTCCTAAAATAACATATCCTATCAAAAAGAAAATCACAAAATTAATTCCAATACTACTTAAGTTTGATAGGATACTTTCTAAAGAGTTAGTAGCATATTTAACGAATACTTGAACCAAAATTGCAATGATAGAAAACAGCAAACCAATAACAATTTTCTTTTTAATGATATTCATAATTTACTGATGAATAAAATCGTAAAATTTTTCAAAAATAATTAGAAACCAAGCCGTGTATTGCTCTGGGCTTTTTTTCATATCTGCTTTTACTTCTTCTAATGAGATCCATTTATAGGCATGAGCCTCGTCTGGGTTTAACTTGGGTTCTTTATTGTAATTTCCTATTAAAACATGATCGAACTCGTGTTCTGTTAACCCATTGTCAAAAGGTGCTTTGTAAATAAAAGAACACACTTCTTTTAATTCTGTGGTAAAGCCCATTTCTTCTTGCAATCTTCGTTTTCCGGCATCAATATTACTTTCCCCTTGTTTTTGATGACTACAACAAGTATTGGTCCAAAGTAACGGAGAATGGTATTTGTCTGCTGCACGCTGTTGTAACATTAACTCTCCTTTATCGTTAAAAATAAAAACTGAAAAGGCTCTATGTAACAACGCTTTTTCGTGTGCTTCTATTTTTTCCATCACTCCTATTTGCTGATCTTGTTCATTTACAAGAATTACTTGATCCATAAAGTTATTTTAAAATTTGAGCCGTATGTTCTTTGGTTTTTACTTTGGTGATTACTTCTTCTATCACTCCGTTCTCATCAATAACAAAGGTAGTTCTGTGAATTCCTTCGTACTCTTTTCCCATGAATTTTTTAGGTCCCCAAACACCAAAGGCATTAATTACTTTTTTATCTTCATCGGCCAACAAAGAAAAAGGTAATTCTTGCTTGTTCGCAAAATTAAATTGTCTTTTTACAGAGTCTGCACTTACTCCTATGACCTCGTAATTTTTAGCTAAAAAAGTTTGATAGTGATCTCTTAAATTACAAGCTTCTACCGTACAACCTGGAGTACTTGCTTTAGGATAAAAGAAAACTACTAATTTTTTTCCTTTAAAATCAGCTAACGTAATTACTTTTTCATTTTGATCTATTGCTTTAAAATTGGGAGCTTTGTCTCCTACTTTTAACATTTCCATAATTTTCTTAATTGATTTTGTGACAAATATAAATAATGAGAACGGCAAAGCTAACGAGTTCTCATAAAACTTATACTTTAGAATTTGTCTTATTTGGGGTTTCTATGAATTATGATATCGAAAAAATACATTTGCTACGAAACGCGTTAGGGATTGAAGGGTTTGTTTGAGTTCTTTTTCTTTTTTATACGCTATTCTTATATTGATTAAAAAAGAAAAAAACGAGTACTGAAAGCCCGACCCAAAGGGAAACGCCCTACTAAAAAACAAGTTTGATAATATCTTATTCTTTTTTTAAGTATACTTACATTTGTTTCTTTATTTTTGGAATTCTAAAAAAGTAATATCATGTGGTACGAAGTAAAAGTTAAATACAGTAAAATAGACGATAACGAAAAGATTAAAACCTTTAATCAGCCTTATTTATTTGATGCGTTAACATTTACAGAGGCAGAGGCTAGAGCGAATGAGGAAATGGGAAAATACCTTTCTGAAGGGTTTAAGATTACCAATATTAAAGTGGCTAATTTTTCCGAAATATTCCCTAGTGAACATGGTGATAGATGGTTTAAGTGTAAAGTATCTTTGGTTACTTTAGATGAGGATAAAGGTTTAGAACGTAGAACCAATACGTATGTGCTTGTGCAGGCTTTGGATGTAAAGGATGCTTATGAGTATTTACTGGATCAGTTTTCAGACTCTGTTTCAGACTTTTCTATTCCTAGTATACAGGAAAGTCCTATTATTGATATTTTTCCTTATTTTGATGGTGAAGAGGAACAACCTACGGCCATACATGCCACAAGTGAAAATAGTTATACGGAAGAGGATGCTAGTGTTGAAGAAGAAGTAACACCTGCTATACACGACGAGAATATTGAGGAAGAGTTAAATGATGAAGAGGACGAAATACTAGAAGACTAATGCAACAAATTGCTTTAATTTTTGGTGGTATTTTAGGGTTTATTTCTATTGTTTTAGGTGCATTTGGGAGCCATTTGTTAAAAAAGAAATGGTCTTCTGATGTTTTATCTAGTTTTGAAATTGGTGTAAAATACCAAATATACCACGCTTTGTTCTTAATTTTAATAGCTAAAGTACTCCCCAACAATACATATAGTAACTTATCTATTTTATTTACTCTTGTAGGGGTTGTTTTATTTTCTGGAAGTATTTATGGAATTTGTATTTTTAAAAGTCGTAATCTTCCCGTGAAATTTTTAGGTCCTATTACTCCTATAGGTGGTTTATGCTTATTACTAGCTTGGTTGTTTTTTACGATAGGAATTTTATAACATTACTTTGTTTGTTGATGTTTTTTTAAAAAACTTATAAGATATATTCTTTTATGTGTCTTAATACCCTTTTTACTGTAGTTTCTAAGTAAAATATTCTAATCGATTTTCTGTTATTTTGAATTTTATAAACATATATATCCATTTAAATCGTAAAACATACCACCAACTTCGTTTGCAATAGTGGGGTAATGAATGAAACCCGTTGCATAATCATTATCTCTTTCTTTACTTAACCTCCTAACACCGATTTAAGTTTATTTTATCGTATAAATTTAAGTTCATTTGTTAAATTCGTTTATTTATTTAGGGTTTAGACAGTGCGACAATTTGTTTTTTAAACGGTATTAATTATATTTCTAGCAAGTTATTTAGCCAAGCAACACAAAAAAGCTACTCTAAAATATAGAGTAGCTTTTTAAATTTAAAAAGTTATAGCTTAAAACTATTATTTGTTAGAAACATTTAAAAGCAATGTTTCACTAGGTTTTAATTCTATTTTAGAATTTAAAACAGTACCATCTAGTAGATTCTTTATTTTAACAGCGGAATTTCCGTCTAAAGAAATGGTAATTGTTGTATTTTCTTTTCCTGTGTTTACAACACTTACCACATGTGTTCCTTGTTTTTTTTCTATTGTTCTCCAAAAACAACCTCTTGTATCTACTGTTTTATCTTCTTGAACAACTACCTTTGGAAGGTGATTGTTATTTTTTACAGTTTCTAAAGCTTTCTTTCTAATTTCATCTAAATCTGATGATTTAATAATCTTACCTCCAGCGTTGGTATTCAAACGAAACGTATGAGCTACACCATACTGATTCTTTTTTAAACTTTTATCGTCTAAGATAATTGTCCCTCCATGATTTAAATATGTTTGTAAAGCTTGTTTTTCTGCATTGGTTACAAATGGTGTATTGTAAACTACAACAACATCCCAATTCTTATTATCTTGTTTTTTAATAATTCTCTCTGTTGCAAAACCTACTTGCATTCCATCAAAAAATAATTTTTCATAAACATCTAAAGTATGTTCCATGTGTCCTACTACATTTTTAGCTGTAGTTTCTGAATGGAATACTCTAATTGATTTTATACTATTTTGAATTTTATACATATCCGAAGCGTATGCATTTAAATCGTAAAAAATATTACCTACTTCATTTACAATAGCAGGTTGATGAATTAAACTAGCTGCATAACCATTGTCTTTACCTATGCTAGATTTTCTAATAGAAGCATCTGTTTCTCTTGGCCAATACCATATTTGACTAATATCTTCTCCTAACGTGTATGCCAACCAAAAGGCAGATCTTACATAGGTAGGTGTTAAGTACAAATCTCTAAATTGATTGGTAGAAATGTAATGATTTTCTGAATTGTAATTAATAGCATTGGGTTTTACAGAACTTAAAAAGTCAAAATCCATTGCCATTTCTGCCCAATTAAAATTATAACGATCTCTCCAACGTTCGTGCTTTCCGTTCATTAATTCTTGATTGGTATCTGCATCATTTCCAATCATTTCTTGAATTTCTTGCAACGCTTCAAAATCTAAACCAGCATCTCTAGTTTCTTTAGAACTAAAAAACAAAGGAATTAACTTAATATGTGTTCTCGCTTTAGCATCGTGTTTTTTAATAATATCATGCAAAGATTGAAACCAATGGGTTACTCTTTGATTGTTAAACGTAAACCAATCGTACGCTTTAGGTGTACCTACTTCGCTATTTTTAATAGGAAAATCTATAGCATAATTTGCTACTTTGTTAGCTTCGTAAGTTCCAGAAATAGCTGCATAACTCGTTAAATAATTTGCGGTATTATTTCCAAACCAGTTTTTATTTAATTTTAACAATCCAACACTACTATCTCCGTACAAATCTTTTAAATAAGCTTCAAATTTCTTAATCGTGTAATAAGAAATTAAATTGTTATTACAAGTAGGACTTTTATCACATTTTTTTTGTTGATTTCCTGTAGTATTAGGAGTAAAATACTCTTTTTCAATGGTTGCAAAATGAGGTTCATTTGCTAATAAATATCCTAATTTACTTGTAGCAACTTTATTATATTCTGGAATAGCTGTATTTAAAATAGTCTCTAAAGAACTTTGTATATCTGGGTTATCAATATCATAACTCACAAACAATCTACCTCCTGCATATACAGATTTGGTATCATTTTTTTTATCTAAATTTTGTCTTTTAATATGATTAGGAACTTGTCTATGATCTAAAAACACTTTACTAATTCTATTGGTTTCTTCAATTTTAGATTTTAATCCCCATTTAAATCCTCCTTTTAAACTTCCATCTTCTTTAATATATCCGTTTGTTAAATACAAATCTGGAGAGTGTCCATGGTACTTTTTTAGATCTATGGGTGCTGAATCTTCATCATAAATATCTGACAATACAAATTCTGGCTTAAAAGTATAAGCGTGAAAAAATGTAGGAATCTCTTTTCCTTTTACTTTTTCTACCACCATATCAGCACCATCTACATTCTTAATTTTTAACTTTGTAAAATCAACCGTTCTGTAAGCAGGTCTTTTTAAAGTCTTATTTTTTAATGCTTTGATATTCGCTAAAGCTTTGTCTAAAATTCCTATTGTTTGTTCTCTATTAAACGTAGGTAAGTAATTTACAACGTCGTCTATATTTCTACCTTGTTTATCTACCTTGTTTCTCCTATATGTAGCAATTAAACGAAATTGTTTTTTATTCTGATCTACATTTGCTTCATCCCAGTCTGAATATCTTAAAAACACCTTTGCTGTTTGCAAAGTCATTTTTTCTTTCTCTACGTTTAATTTTTTTCGTTCTGCTTTTTTTATGGCTTTTTCTAGCTGAGTAATTTTAGTTTCTACTTGGTCTCTTAACGATTGTGATTGAGCCGTAATCGCTAAACTTAGAGCCAAATATAAAACAACGCTCTTTAGTATTTTTACTATCATTTTGGTTTGTTTTGGTTTTGGGAAGCAAATATATTTTATTTTTTATTGTACATACAACAAAAAGACTTAAGATTCTTTAACAGTTATCATTTTTATAAAAAAATATTTTGTTAAGGTAACATCGCTTTTCTTAACACACTTACTGCATGAAAACTTTGTTTTTGACTCCCATCTTTAATTTGATGCCTACAACTAGTGCCTGAAGCTACAATAACAGTACCATTTTCTATTTTTCGTAATTTAGGAAACAAAGTATCCTCCCCCATTTGCATACTTACCTCGTAATGTTCTTGTTCGTACCCAAAAGAACCTGCCATACCACAACACCCTGTATTTAAAATAGTTACATTATAATTCGATACTATATTTAACATATCAAAAGTATACTTACTATTACTTAAAGCTTTTTGATGACAGTGTACATGTATTTTAACCTCTTTAACATCTTTTGTAAATAACGAAGGGTTTATATTTCCTGATTCAATTTCCTTGGCGATAAACTCTTCTATAGTAAATGTATTTTTTACCAGTGTTAAAGCTGCTTTTTTATCTCTTGCTATTTTAGGGTACTCATCTCTAAAGGTTAATATTGCCGAGGGTTCAATTCCCAACAAAGGGATTTCACTTGTCACCAAATTCTTAAAAACTTGAATATTTATATCTGCTATTTGTTGAGCTTCTTTTAAAAATCCTTTAGAAATATAAGACCTCCCACTTTGTTCGTGTGCAACAAACAAACATTGATACCCCAAACTTGTTAATAACTCAATAGCATCTATTCCTATTTGTACATCATAAAAATTGGTAAATTCATCGTTAAAAAAATAAATACTTTTCTTTGGATTTTTTACGATTAACTGCTCTTTACCATCTTTTATCCACTGTTCTAATGTATTTTTTTGAAGCTTAGGTAACGTGCGTTGCAAACTAATTCCTGTTATTTTTTTAACAAGCGTGGTATTATTTAGCCTATTGACCAAACCTGCTAAAACCGCAACTTTTTTATTAATATTGGTAACACCTGCAAAGAGTTTATTTCTAAAAGAATAACCATTCGATTCTTGATATTGATATAAAAACTCTGCTTTTAAATTAGATACATCTACATTACTAGGACATTCGCTGGCACATGCCTTGCAACCAATACACAAATCAAAAACATCTTTTAACATAGCACTGTTAAATTTGTTTTTAGACGAATTGTTCGTTAAAACCTCTCTTAACGCATTGGCTCTGGCTCTTGTTGTATCTTTTTCATTTTTAGTAGCTCTATAACTAGGACACATGGTTCCACCTGCTGCTACAGATTTTCTACAATCACCAGAACCATTACATTGTTCTGTTAGTTTTAAAATTCCTTCATTATTAGAAAAATCCATCAATGTTTTAATTTCTGAATCTTTCTTATCAACTTGATATCGTAAAGCTTCATCCATTTTAAATGGATGAATGATTTTTCCTTTGTTAAAAATATATTCAGGATCGAATACTTCTTTTACGTTTTTTAAAATTTGATAATTCTTTTCTCCAATCATCATAGGTATAAACTCTGCTCTTACAATTCCATCTCCATGTTCTCCGCTTAAAGATCCTTTGTATTTTTTAACCAAATGAGCAACTTGTGTAGTAATTTCTCTAAACAACACCACATCTTCTTTGACTTTTAAATTTAAAATGGGTCTTAAGTGAATTTCTCCTGCTCCAGCGTGTGCATAATACACCGCTTCTTGATGATAGCTTTTCATCATGGCAGTGAATTCCGAAATAAAATTGGGTAAATCTTCTAGACTTACCGCCGTATCTTCTATACACGCTACTGCTTTTTTATCCCCTATTAAATTTCCTAAAGCTCCTAAACCTGCTTTTCTAAGTTCATGAATACCGTTTATTTTGTTTCCTATAATTTTAGGATGCGCATACCCAAATTTATGTACGTTTAAATCTTGTATTAAATCATTTGCTTGTTTTTCTGCTTGTTCCATAGTATTTGCAGCCACTTCTAACATTAAAACAGCAGCAGGATCTCCTTGTAAAAAGCTTCTGTTTTCTTGTTGAGAACGAATAGATTTTGTACAATCTAATATAATTTTATCCATCAATTCACAGTTATATAATTGATGTTGCATGGCTACTACTACAGATTCCATACATTCTTGAATAGAATAAAAGTGAGATGCTACCATAACGTTGTATTTGGGTGGTACTGCATCTAACTGCAAAGTAAGTTCTGTGGTAAAAGCCAACGTTCCCTCGCTTCCACACAGTATTCTAGCCAAATTAACGGTTTTACAATTGCCTCCAAACAATTCAAATGTAAGCAAATCGTCTATCGCATATCCTGTGTTCCTTCTATGGATTTCGGGTTTGGGATATTCTTTTTTAATTTCTTGTTGAACAGCTTCTTGAGAAAAAGTAGCTAACAGTTCTTTATAAACTTTACCTTCTAAAGTAGGTAATTGGGTCTTTTCTAAAAACGTAGCCACATCCACTGTAGTAAAAACCACTTCACTTTCATCACTTAAAATAGCTTTTAAGGCAACTACTTTGTCTCTAGTTACTCCATAACGGATAGAAGTAGTACCTGAGCTATTATTTCCTACCATACCTCCCAACATACATCTATTAGCTGTAGAAGTATTGGGTCCAAAAAATACGTGGTCATGTTGTACACATCTGTTCAAATCGTCACGAATCACTCCTGGCTGAACCGTAATTTGTTTTAACACTTTATCGTAGTCTACTATTTTTGTAAAATATTTAGATACATCTACAATTAATCCATCTCCCACGCATTGCCCTGCTAAAGATGTCCCGGCAGTTCTAGGGACTAAAGTAATTTTATTTTCTTTTGCAAATCGTATAAGCTTTTTAATATCTTGATGTGTTTTAGGGTATGCAACTCCTAACGGAATTTTTCTATATACAGAAGCATCTGTAGCATAAATTGCTTTGTGTAAATCATCATATGCCAATTCTCCTTGTAATTGCGTAGCTAAAACTTGTAATTGATGTACCATAAGCTTCAAAAATAAAGAAATGTGATGGGATAAAAGTTGTGAATTGAGAATAAAAAAAGCCATTTGGATTTTTCCAAATGGCTTTTTACTTTAAAAGTTTAACGCTATTATTTCAAATCAAATCTATCTAAATTCATCACTTTTGCCCAGGCAGCAATAAAATCATTTGCAAATTTTTCTTTATTGTCTTGAATTGCATACACTTCGGCAACGGCTCTTAATTCGGAATTCGATCCAAAAATTAAATCTGCTCTAGTTCCTGTCCATTTTACATTTCCAGTTTTTCTATCAACACCTTCAAACAAAGTTCCTGTTCCAGAGATATCTTTCCAAACCGTTCCTAAATCTAATAAATTAACAAAATAATCGTTGGTTAATTTTTCTGGAGTCGCTGTTAAATTCCCTGCTTTTTCACGATTGTAATTAATGTTGATGCTTTTTAAACCTCCCATCAATACGGTTAATTCTGGTATCGATAGTGTTAGTAATTGAGCTTTATCTATTAACAATTCTTCTACAGGTACTGTAATTCCTGTTTTTACATAATTTCTAAACCCATCGGCTACAGGTTCTAATACACTAAAAGAAGCTACGTCCGTTTCTTCTAACAAAGCATCTGTTCTTCCTGCGTAAAAAGGCACTGTGTACTTGTTATCTAACGCTTTTTCTATTCCTACAGTTCCTCCCAATACAATTAAATCGGCTATAGAAACTTGTTTGTCAGCTTGTTTTTTATCAAACGCTTCTTTTATTTGTTGATAAACTTCTAGTACTTCACTCAATTGTTCTGACTGATTAACTTCCCAGTCTTTTTGAGGAGCAAATCTTATACGAGCTCCATTGGCTCCACCACGCATGTCAGAACCTCTATAAGTAGATGCAGATGCCCAAGCCGTTCCTACTAATTGAGATACGGTTAAATGAGAAGCTGATATTTTAGATTTTAATTCTTCTATATCTTGAGTATCAATAATATTATAAGTAGCTTTTGGAAGCGGATCTTGCCAAACAAATACTTCTTTAGGTACTTCTTCTCCCAAGTACCTCTCTAAAGGTCCCATATCTCTATGTGTTAATTTAAACCAAGCACTAGCAAATGCTTCTTCAAAAGCTTTAGGATTGTCTCTAAATTTCTTAGAAATTTTTAAATAAGCCTCATCTTCTTTTAAGGCTAAATCTGCAGTGGTCATCATTAAATCTTGCGTTTCACTTGCATTTCCAGCTTTAGGAGCCTTTTGTGCTTTAGAAGCCGCTGTAGGCTTCCATTGGTGTGCTCCTGCAGGACTTTTAGTTAATTCCCAGTCGTAATCTAATAAAACCTTAAAATAATCATGATCCCAAGTCGTAGGATTTGGAGTCCATGCTCCTTCAATACCACTCGTAATCGTATCATTTCCTACTCCTGTTTTAAAATTATTTTTCCAACCTGTACTCATTTCTTCAATAGCAGCCCCTGCAGGCTCTGCTCCTACATATTCTTCCGGATCTGCAGCTCCATGTGCTTTTCCAAACGTATGTCCACCAGCAACCAATGCTACCGTTTCTTCATCATTCATAGCCATACGTCCAAAAGTATCTCTAATATCAAAAGCAGATGCTTTAGGATTTGGATTCCCACTTGGCCCTTCTGGATTTACATAAATCAATCCCATATTACTTGCCCCTAGAGGTTGTTCTAATTCTCTTTCACCTGAATAACGTTTATCTTCTGCCAACCATTCTGTTTCTTCTCCCCAATAAATATCTTGTTCTGGTTCCCAAGTATCTACTCTTCCTCCTGCAAAACCTATGGTTTTAAATCCCATAGATTCTAACGCACAATTCCCTGCCAATATCATTAAATCTGCCCAAGAAATTTTGTTTCCATATTTTTGTTTGATAGGCCATAATAACAATCTGGCCTTGTCTAAATTTCCATTGTCTGGCCAACTATTTAAAGGAGCAAAACGTTGAGATCCTGAAGAAGCTCCTCCTCTCCCATCTTGCAATCTATAAGTTCCTGCACTGTGCCATGCCATACGTATAAACAAAGGTCCGTAATGTCCGTAATCTGCTGGCCACCAATCTTGGGAATCCGTCATTAACGCAACTAAATCTTGTTTTAAAGCTTTGTAATTTAAACTTTTAAACGCTTCATCATACTTAAAATCGACTCCCATAGGATCTGATTTTAAAGCTTGTTGTCTTAATATGTTTAAATTTAATTGATTAGGCCACCAATCCTTATTACTGGTTCCTTTACTTGCTGTTTTTGTACTTGTAGCACTTCCATGTCCAAAAGGACATTTTCCTAATCCTTCTTTTTCGTTGTTTTCCATGATTTACTGTTATTATGTGTTGATGGTATCAAAATTAATTATTGTTATTCTTAAAACAATTGTTTTTACATATTATAAATTTACTGGACGATAAATATTTCTTATCCTATAAAGCATGAGTCTCTAAAAAGTTTTATTTTATACAATATTTCTTAAATTACAAGGTAGGGTAAAAAAAGAATAGATTGTTTTATTAAAAACCTAAGAGATGATGATTATGTTACAAAAAGAAAAACACCAAGCTACAAAATGGAACCTTTCCTTTTATCTAGTTTTTATTATCATTACTTATTTATTATTTATAACTACTGCTTGTTCTAGTAATCCTACAGAAGATATGGTTATTGATGCTACTGATGATACCATCGATATGGAAGAAGAAAGTAATAAGGATGAAAATGATGATGAAGTAGTATTTAGTTATAATCAAAATGTTAAAAGTCCTAACATTCTATTAATTATTGCAGATGATATGGGGATGGATGCCACACCTTATGCCACTCAATTAAATTCGATAAAACCTACCATGCCCAATTTAGATCGTTTGGTACAAAATGGTGTACGTTTTAACAACGCTTGGGCATACCCATTGTGTACACCTACACGTGGTACTATTATTACAGGAAAACACGGAAGAGAAACAGGTTTATCAGCCCCCGGAGATGCTATTAGCAATAACGAAACGACCCTACAATCTCAAGTAAGCAATACCTACGCGACTTCTGTCATTGGTAAATGGCATTTGGCTAGAAATTCAAGAAATATAGAAAATTTAGGAATTGGTCATTATGAAGGAAATACAGGAGGTGGTCTATCTGATTATTACAATTGGACTTTACACGAAGATGGGAATACTACAGACATTGTCAACTATTATGGAACAACTGCGTATACCGATTTTGCTATTGATTGGATTAACGCACAAGACAAACCTTGGTTTTGTTGGTTAGCTTACAATGCAGCACACTCCGATTTTCACACTCCAAAAGATAATACTCTTTACACCCATCAAGGTTCAAATACTTTAGATATGTATTTACAGATGTTAGAGGCTATGGATAGCGAAATGGGACGATTGCTAGCTAACATTCCGGAAGAAGAATTAGCCAATACAACCATTATATTTATAGGGGACAACGGTACTCCTACCCAAGTAGTACAAGCACCATTCAGCAATAACAAAGCCAAAGGCTCTTTATTTAATGGAGGTGTTAACGTACCTTTAATTGTTGCTGGAGCAAATGTGAGTAGAATTAATGAACGTGATGAATCTTTAATTCAATCAACGGATTTATTTGCGACCATTGCAGATTTATGTGGTGTAACTACCAATTTGACTGAAAGTATCTCTTTTAAACCATTATTAACTCAGGAACAAGAACACACTCGTAAATTTTCTTTTGTAGAAAGTGACTCCAATGGACCTGCTTTTGGTGGGTTTGCAGTTAGAGGAAACACCTACAAATTAATTCAAGATAGCAGTACCCAAACCAATTATTTATACAACGTTATCAACGATTACGAAGAAACTGTTAATTTAAACGATGGTAACTTAACCAATGAAGAACAAACTGCTCTGGATGAATTATTAGCTGAATATCGTAGGATTAATAATTAATAGTCATCAAACTGAGCATGACGAAAATACTACATATGTCACCTTTAGCTTGACTGGAGATCACATCATTACATGCATATCATATCCTTTTTCTAAGTATTAAGGGAAATCCCTCCAAATAATCAAATCCGAAAAAAAGCTACAAAATATAGTATTTACTGTTTGCTTTTGTAACAATAGTGGTTTTAGCAAAAAATATTAGTTACTTACGCAAGCAAAAAAAGTTATCGCACAAGTATTTGCCCAACAAATGGATGTACCACGTTCTCGTATTAGTTCTTACGAAGAAGGTAGATCTGTTCCTAGTTTAGAATTCTTAATCAGATTAACGTTTTTTCATAATTTCTAATGTAAAGAAATTCTCTTAACTCATCCTACCAACTAAACTAGATATTCCATTTCACTCTTATTGTCTTTTTGAGTAAAAAGTATTTCATATATTTTTAAAGACAGTCTTAATGACCTATTTACAAAATGCGTAATTGTAAAAACAGCCTTAAAATCATTAGATGATTTTAAGGCTGTTTAGAAAAAGATTTAAAGTTTTAAAATCTAAAAATATTAATTATTTTTCTACCTCAAGTAATAAAACACCATGTACATCTAACTCAAAGTTAGTCCCTAGAGATTCTCTTGTAAGCATGTTAGTACATCTAATAACCTCTTTATTTTTTGTTGATACATTTAATTGTGCTTTGTTTTTCCCTAAGTTAATAATGGTCATTAGATAACCTCCTTTTTCGTTTGGAACAACTCTCCATACACAACCTTTATTATCCAATCCGTTTGATTCTGATAAAATAACGTTAGAAAGTTTGTTTTCTATAAGCTTTAATGCCAACTCTTTTAATTCTTTAGGATTATTTGTGTTTAAAACATGTAAATTTCCTTTACTCGTTAATTTTTTTAAACGCTTATGACCATATTCGTTCATTGAAAGACTCGTTTCATTATCTATGATAATAGTTCCACCATGATCTAAATGTTTTTGCAATTCTTCAAATTCAGTATCTGTTACGTACTCTGTTTTGTAAACAAGTACTACATCCCATTGTTTTGAGTCTTGTTTCTTAAGAATTTTCTCAGTAACATATCCCACAGGGAAACCTTCGAAAAATAAGGATTCATAAAGGTGATATTGCTCAGACATATGATGCTTTTTATTAATTGCAGATGTTTCAGAATGAAACAATCGTATTGGTCTTCTCTGACGGCGTAACGCCATTACTTCTTCAGAAAAACTATTTAAATCCATCATTACCTGAGTAAGTTCGTTAGCCACTTGAGGTTGCATATTAACAGAAGCTGCAAAAGACTTATGTAAAGCTTTATCTTTTGAATATCTATTGTTTTCAAATCTATCTTCTGGAGACCCATCTGGATCTCTAGCCCAAAACCAAGATAATCCAGCATCCATACCAAATAATGTGGCTAACCAATAATTATTTCTAATGTATTCTGGAGAAGTGTCTAATTTACGCCAAGCAACACTTGATAAAAAATGAGTTTCAGAATTAACATGTATTTTTTTAGGAGAAACAGATTCCATAAAGTCGTAAGAAACACATAACTCTTCCCAATGGTAAGAATAATATTTTTCCCATGGTTCAACTTTATTACGACGAATATCTCTCTCCCTAGTTTTAGCATCATCTCCTATCATCGTAGTTAACTCCGTTAAAGCTTCTATATCAATTCCGTGAGAACGAGCATCGTCTGAGAAAAAGTGTGGTTGAAGTTTTATATGCGTATCTCCTTTAGGATTTGTTTTGTGCAATTCTGTTTGTAAAAAAGAAAACCATGCTACTACTCTATCCATATTAAAACGATCCCAATCGTATCTAAAAGGAGTTCCTTTAGTATTTTTTCTTACAGGAAATACAAAAGTAATATCTTTAAAAGAAGTAAAACTGGTATTCCAATTCTTATTTAACTCCTCAATATTATGCTTGTACTTAATATCTAACCACTTTTTAAATTTATTTAACGTGTATGATGAAAGTGAATTCATCTCTCCTTGCTTATAAGCCCAACTACCCTGTTCTGAAAACCAGTGAGGTTCGTTTGCCAAAATATATCCTAATCCAACTGTTTTTTTTCCTTTTGTTAATTCTCCTGCCTTTTGCATGATATCACTCCAAACTTCATGAATTAACGGATTATCGATATCAAAACCTATAAAAGTACACCTCCCTTTTGTTACTTCAGGTTCTTGTTTTTTTATCCATTTAGGAACACTCGTATTCCATAGTAATGTATATCCAATTTTTGTATCCGGATGATTATTTATTCGATCTAAAGTTCTTTGCGAAAATGTTCCATCCTCTTTTAAAAAATTAGGAGTAAGACCACCTACATGATCAATATTACCTAAATGGTCATTATAAATACGAGAATTTGAAGTAGAATTCCCCTGCGACTTTGAAAAATAATCATACAAAAAAACAGGTTTCCCATTACTTATTAGTTGATCTTCTTCAACTTTTATGTCTTTCCAATCTACCTTTGCAACAGGTCTTCTTACAATTGTTTTATTCATCACTTTTGTAAGATTATTAATTCCTGTATTTAAAATTTCTATTACTTTTTGCCTTTCAAAAATAGGAAGATTCTTCGCCATTTCGTGTTTATCTCCTTTGATCGGAGTAAATCTCTCAAAAGAATTTTGTATAAACGGAACATGGTTTTCATCCCATTTTGCAATTTTTAAGAATTCTTTAGAAAACCATACAATGTTTTTTTCACGAGTTGTATCAAATCCTTTTTTTTTGGCTTTAGATATTAGTTTTTCTAATTCTGTTATTTTTTTCTTTGCTTTTTTATTTAAATCTTGAGCATTAAGAGACGAAATAGATATTAATAGAGATAGTAAAAGGTAAAGAATGTGTTGTTTTTTCATTTTGTGGAAAAGGAATTAAATATTTATTCTGTGAGATTTTAATGAAATAAAACAATTTTTAATCCAATTCAAATATATAAAATTCATCCTTAGTATAGTATAAACAACACTAACCCGTATTTTAATAAAGTTTTAAGAACACATTCTAATGTTTTAAAATAGAAAATGTTATTTAATGTTTTTCCATTTTATTGTTTTCAAACTGGTATTTTCTTATTCTAACAGCTCTAAAAGCATAGATAATTAATAAACTTAAGGCTATAAAAACTAAAATAGTTCCCAAGTACAATATAATACTTGGGAAGCTAAATGTATGATCTGCTTTAAAAACAAAGCCTAAAATACCTGATAACACATAGCTACCTGTAGCCAAATACAATAGAGCATTGGCTCTAGTTAACAAGCCTAATTGCCTAATTTTTAATTCCGATATTTTATGTTGAAAAACCGAACACTTTTTAGAAATTAATTCATTAATCTCAGAACTTAAATTAAGCATTTGCGTTACTGTAGATAAAATTAACATCCCAAGACCAGGAATAATTGTAATAGGTAAATACCAATTCATCTAAAAAATGTTTGATTTAAATGTAAGAAACTATTCAATAGTATACAACCATTTTAAAATAATATCTTTATCTTGACTAGATAGTTTTGCATCTGAATGAATACTTGTATATGAAGATAAAGGCATTTTATCTTCTGAAATGTTAACAGCCATTTCAGAAACAACCCCCAATTTATCTCGACTAGATAAATTAGCCCAATTAGAAAAATTTACGTGTTCTTTTCCTTCTTTAATATGATTATCTACAAACCAGCTTACAGGTGCAATGTGATCGTACCAATAATAATGGGTATTGTTAGAATGACAATCATAACAAGATTTTTTTAAAAGTGCTTTAACTTCTTTAGGTGCTTTTTCTGAGATCAAAAAATCGTCTAAAGTTTTGGGTTCTTGTGTGTTTTTATGAGGTCTATAAAATTGTATCCCTATAAAAATAACAATACCAAAAACAATTATTTTTTTAAACAGTGATTTCATCTATTTATTTTTTAAAATTCATAACTAAAATGCCAACCTCCAAAGTTTCTAAATTCTGCTCCTGCTAGTATTCCTATAGTAGGTCCCATATGTATGTTCTTAATTTTAAATGCAAATTCAGTTTCTAAATATGCAGATATTTCCGTGCGATTATGAGAAGTAGGTAGTAATACACTAGGTCCTGCATTTATAGTTAAAAAACTCCACCGTTTATGACTTACCAAGGCTGCAATTTCATTTCCTAAGTTATTTTCTTCCTCAAAAACCAAGGTGTAACCTACACCAAAAGCCCACTGATGTGTTGTCCAATAGGTCAGATGAATTTCTGTAGCATAATCACTATGATTAGTTTCTGTATTGTAAATTGATAATCCTGAAACTACTAATTCTAATCCTGGATTCTTTTGAAACTGTTCATGCTCTTCTTGTGCAATAGCTGTTAAATTTAAAAAGAAAAAACAATAGAAGACTCTAATTATTCTGTGTAACATGGCATATGATTTAAAAGATATTGTCCAAAAGAAAATTATAAAAATTTTTCTTTTGGACAATATTTAATTACGAAAGTAGGCTAAGTTTTATATTTATCTTTTTGCCGTATTTTCAGGAACCACTCCTTCTCCTACTCCTTTTGCAGCTCTTAAAACAGGATAATGTTGTGTAAACACAAAGTCATCTGCAGCACTTGCATTATGACATGCATTACATTGATTGGTTTTAAACGCTTTTCCAGTAGCAGCTAATGTACCCCCTTTTGGATTGGTAAAACTAAAGTATGCCCAATTTCCAGGTTCGTCAGAAAAATGTTTAGAACTTTTAATAGTTGCTTCTAAACCAATAAATTCTCCCATAAAGTAACCATTTCCACTAACAGCAGCTTTACTACCTACACTAACCAATTCTTTTACCAAAATAGTTCCTTCTTTCCAAGTTCCGGTTTTTTTATAGTGCTCGTAACTTACAGGATCTATATACACGTTATGAAACTCAGGAAAAGCAGCTTTTCCATTATTCATATCATTTGGAGTTAATGGAGTTCCTACATATACCCAACTTCTATAATCTGTAGGTCTTATTAAAGCTCCACTTTCATCAATCGTAAAATAACTTTTTTTATCGTAGTTATTTGTTTTACCACAAGATGTTAACATTAATGTTGCTAACACGAACATTGCTAAAATTTTAAATTTACTCATCATTTTTTAATTTGTTTTTTGTTTGTATTATTTTAACGGGAATGCTGTTCTAACCATATCAGTACCAATAGTATGACAACCTACACATCCTTCAACACCATTACCAATAGCTGCGGTATGGTTTGGATTTACGTCATCAGTAACTTCATACCAAAACCAACCATTACCTCCATCAGTTTTTTCGTGTGTTTTCACCATTACAGCCCAACCATTTGGCTTATTATCTGCTGTAAACATTTCTTTAACAATTACAGAACCTAAAGGATGTTCTTCATTCTTACTTTTCAGAGAATTAGTAATAATATCATTCATGTATACACGAACAGGAAGTCCTAATTTTTGGTGAGGCCCTAAAGATGGATGTAATTCTGTTTCTTTATTGGTATATGCTTTATATTTACCCGACTTTAAATATTTAAATAATTGCTCTTTTCCTAAAGGAATTTCTAAAGTTAAGTTCTCTGGAGTTGGTACAGATGCTTCCCATTTACCAGCTTTAGGCTCTTCTTTAACTGTAGCTATCCTTTTACTTGCATTCTCAGGAATAATATTTTCTCCAACACCTTTTGCGGCAGCTAACACAGGATAGTATTGTGTAAACACAAAATCATCTGCAGCACTTGCATTATGACAAGCATTACACTGATTGGTTTTAAAAGCTGTACTTACTCCTTTTAAATTCCCTTTAGGATTTGTAAAACTAAAATAAGCCCAGTTTCCAGGTTCGTTAGGAAAATGTTTAGAACTTTTTATAGTTGCCTCTAAACCAATAAATTCTCCCATAAAATAACCGTTTCCACTAACTGCTGCTTTACTACCTACACTTACCAATTCTTTAATTAAAATAGTACCATCTTTCCAAGTCCCTGTTTTCTTCCAAAATTGATAACTTACAGGATCTATATACACATTATGAAGCTCAGGAAAAGCAGCTTTTCCATTATTCATATCATTAGGAGTCACAGGAGTACCTACATAGATCCAAGTTCTATAATCTTTAGGTCTTTCTAAAGCTCCTTCTTGATTAATCGTAAAGAATGATTTTTCTTGATACGTCTCTTTACTGTCTTTACACGATGTTAAAACCAACAACACAGCTGCGATGAGTGTGAAAATGTTAAGTTTACGTTTAAATTCCATACTGTTTTTTTTAGTTACTATTTAATTTTTGTTTGTTTTTTGTTAATTTAAAAACTGTTTAAATCGCTTGTAAAACTAGTAGATTTATTTTCTTTTTTATGGCACTTTTTTCCGAATTAAGAAGATGGACTGTTAAGTGATTTTCTAAAATAATTGGCAGTAACTCCTACGTTTTTCTTAAAAAAACGGGAAAAATAAGTAGGGTCTGAAAACCCCATTTCAAAACAAATATCCCGAATACTTTTACTTGAATAAATGATTCGTTTTTTACTCTCATAAATCAGCTTTTTTTTGATAATGATACTAGGGTTTATAAAACCGTCTTTCTGAAACAATCGTAATAAATTTTTAGCATCCATGCCTAAACTTAAAGCATAATTTGATACATTATGAGAAACATTAAATTGCGTATTTAATAGCTCATTAAATGAATTAATATATTTAAAATCATTGCTAAACTTTTGAGCGAACAAAGGATTTAAGGCAGTACACATTAAATCTTTTAATTTATGAATACATATTTCTTGTTTTTGTAAAAGTAATCTCTCAAACTCTACAAAGTTTTTCTCAATCAAATCTAATTCTTCATCTCTTAGAGAAAGAAGTAAATACTTTTTTGAACTCTTTTTTACTTCTCTATTAATAAAACCAAGAGCAAAAGTTAAAGACGATGTAAATATATTAGTATTAAAATTGTACATTTTAAAACTAGTACATTCATCATTTAGACATTTAAAAGAACATCCTTCATCTAAAAATAGAATTGTTTTTCTAAGAACTAATATTTCTTCTCCATCAAAATCGAATTTTAAATTTGATTTTGTATTTAAAATAAAACTTGTAGATGTGTTTGTTTCAAGATTTAATGCAGTTGTTTTATACTCCTTAACACATATATAAGGATAATGGTGTAGTGTTCCTATTTCTAAAGACATATTACTTATATTTATAAACAAACATAAGCGTGACTTTATCTTTAAAAGATGAATATTTTACCTTAAAGAATGTATGTTTTTCTTAAAGTATTTAAATCTTAAGAAAAATAGATTAATAAATGTTTAGAATTTTTTTCTTAAAACAAGTGGGAGATATTCCTTCTTGAGTTTTAAAAAATTTAGAAAAGTGAGAAGCCTCTATAAACCCTAATTCGTAAGCAATCTCTTTAATTGTTTTTTCTGAAGAAATAAGTAATTTTTTAGCTTCCAAAACAATACGTTGATTAATTACTTGTAAAGGAGTTTTGTTGTTAAATTTTGTAAATAAATTGGAAAGTGTTTTTGGAGATTTATTTAGTAATTTAGCATAATCTGTAACTTTATGTTTCTCTTTATAATGAGCTTCTACCAACAAGTTATATTGTCTAATAATATCCATTTTAGGTTTTTCCAATGCAGGATCCACAATTGTACTTTTTAAAAGTCGTACTGATTTTATTAACAATCTTTTAAGCAATACCATCAACATTTCTCCTTGAATATGATCTTTTGTTTCAAATTCTTCTTCAAAAAAACGAAATAACAATTCAAAACTATCTTGTTCTTTGGGGGTAAGCTCTACCATAGCAGGAGTAGAAGATCCTAAAAACAAAAAACCATTACACGATACTTCATGATCATGATCTCTAATGCAATAAAATTCTCTATTAAAAATAATAGAAATAGCACCTTTTAAATATGGTTCTATAAAAATAATGTTAAATGGAGTACAAAATAACACATGATTTTTTTTTAGATGAATAGAACAACTATCTATTGTAAGTTTTAAATCATTATCTTTTGCCCAAATAATTTTATAGTATTCTCCTATACCTAATCTTTTTTCAAAAGAAGCACAATTAAAATCTGTTAAAATTAATGAGCCTTTGTCTGAAGGTTTGGAGTAATTAAAATTCATAGGGTAGTATTTGAAAGGGGCTTAATAAAGAAAATTGAATTTTAGTTTTTAAATTTGGCATTCATTTTATTCCAATCTAATCCTTTTTTAAACTCTGAAAGTGTTACTCTATTATTATTGTTGTGATCATATCCGTAAAAGAATTGAACACCATCTTTGGCTAATCCATTTTTATCTACCCTACCTTTAAAATATTTTATAGACTCTTCTTTTTCTATAATTCCATTTTTATTAGTATCAATCCAACCGAATCTTTTTTCTGAGAGTATTTCTTTTTCAGATTTTATATCGTGGTGAGGTTTTGATTTTTTAAATGCTGCTTTAAATTCTTCTAAAGTCATTTCTTCTATACTTTTTTCTTGGGCAGCTACATTAAAGAAAGTAAATAGTGTACAGAAGAATAAAATTGTATTGGTGGATTTCATAATTCGTTTATTTTGGGTTTAAATTACAATATAGTTAATAATCTGAAGAATAAAAACAGATAATTTATTTTAAAGTCTTTTAAAATACTTTTTTTTCAAAAATCAAGGCCATAAAGCATTATCATTTTCATCCCATTGAACTCCCATTTGAATTTCTGTTAAAACTTCGTTAGTAAACCAAAAAAACAAATTGGCTTTGTCTACATCAATTAATTCGTGATTGGGCATTTCTTCGGTAGAATAATCCTCAAACTCCATTTCTCCAAGCTGTTCTTGTTCAATAAAATTTTGAACCGTTTCTATGGTATTCCCTATTAAACCTACATTTTTTAGTTTAAAGTTACTAGAATTAATGGTAATGGTTTCTAATTTCCAATCTTCTTCTTCATCAAAAGAGAAAGCTAAGCCAAAGTTCTCATAATCCCAGGTTTCTACAGCATCTCCTGTATCAAAATCTTTTTCAATTTCTTTATGTGTTGGTAAGCCTAAAATAGCTAAGACATCTTCTTTTAGCATTCCAAATTTAATATCTCCAACCCCTACTCCTATTTCTATTGTGCTATTTTCTAAAACCATTTATTTACTTGCAAATAAGTTAACATCGTTACCACTAATGGTAGTTTCTCCTAAAATTAAAAGTCGCTCCACTACATTTCTTAGTTCTCTAATATTCCCTGTCCAATTGTATGCTTGTAGCTGTTCTATAGCTTCTGGAGAAAACACTTTAGGAGTCATTCCTTGTTCTTTTGCTATTTGTTTAGAAAAGTGTTGTATTAATAAAGGAACATCATCTCTTCTATCATTTAACGCAGGAACTTTTATTAAAATAACAGCCAAACGATGGTATAGATCTTCTCTAAATCTCCCCTCTTCTATTTCTTTACGCAAATCTTTATTGGTAGCGGCTAACACTCTTACGTTTACCTTAATATCTTTATCCGATCCTACTCTAGAAATTTTATTCTCTTGTAAGGCTCTTAATACTTTAGCTTGAGCAGATAAGCTCATATCTCCTATTTCATCTAAAAAAATAGTTCCTCCGTTGGCAGCTTCAAATTTACCGGCTCTATCTTTGTTAGCTCCTGTAAAAGATCCTTTTACGTGCCCAAACAATTCGCTTTCTATTAATTCTGATGGAATGGCTGCACAATTTACCTCTATCATAGGAGCTTTAGCACGTTCGCTTAAGTCATGCAATCTATGTGCTACCAATTCTTTTCCTGTACCGTTAGGACCTGTAATTAGTACTCTGGCATCGGTACTAGCTACTTTGTCAATCATTTCTTTAATATGCTGAATAGGTTCAGAAGCTCCTATCATTTCATATTTTTTACTAACTTTTTTCTTTAGTATTTTATTTTCTACCAATAATTGTTTTTGATCTAAGGCATTACGAACCGTGTTTAACAGTCTATTTAAATCTGGTGGTTTAGAAATATAATCAAAAGCTCCTAATCGCATGGTTTGTACAGCAGTGTCTAAATCTCCGTGACCAGAAATCATAATGACAGGGATTTCGGGTTTGAGTTTTTTTAATTTTTCTAACACTTCTACTCCATCCATTTTAGGCATTTTAATATCGCAAAGAATTAAATCGTATTCGTTATCACGAACCTTTTCTAATCCTATCACACCATCTTCGGCCTCTTCTACGGTATATGTTTTATTTTCATCTCCTATAATTCGCGTTAATACACGTCTAATAGCAGCCTCATCTTCAATAATTAAAATGTTACTCATAAAATTATATTTTTTTAAAAACCCACTGTATTAATTGTTTAAAACTAGGTTTATTACCGTCGGTTAATATTCCAATTCTGTATATTTTACTAGCTGTAAACACAGTAATTACAAAGCTAACCAATAATAATGCCAACGACAATAAAATTTCCCATACAGGAACACCGTAAGGAATACGCATGGGTAAAATTACGGGAGATGTAAACGGAATTAGGGTAAATAATTGGGCAGTATCACTATGCGGATTTCCTTCGATTATAGTAGCAATACCAATATAAACAGCAAACATTAAAGGCAATAAAATAGGATGTACAAATTGTTGCGTGTCTGTTTCACTACTTACCGCAGCACCTATAGAAGCATAAAAACTACTATACAGTAAATAACCACTAAAAAAGAAAACAATGAATACAGAAATAATTTGCACATAGTTTAAGGTCCAAAGAGTTTTAAAAATCAGTACTATTTTATCTGAATTTTCACCTATAGAAGGGCTAAAATATTGCAACAAGCAAAGTCCTGTAAAAAGTAACAACCCCCAAATAAAAAATTGTAACAAACCTGCAAAAGCGTTTCCTATAATTTTACCCAACATCAATTGATAAGGTTTTACGCTACATACCATTATTTCTATAACTTTACTATTCTTTTCCTCAATAATGCTACGCATTACGGCATTTCCATAAATAATTACAAACATCATCATTACATATCCTAAACCTACCGCTACTACTCCTTTTACCCATTTTGTAATTTCTTTTTCGGTATTATTTACAGCAATAATTTGTACTGGAGTATCATCAGTAATCGTGTTAATAATCTCAGAAGGTATTTGTTGATTTTTCAGAAAATGAACTCTCCAATAATTATCGATTATTTTTTTTAAGGAAGCTTTGGGCAGCTTCGCATCTCCATAAACTTCTAACACACTTAAATTCGTATTTGTGTACACTACCCCATTATAAGTTTCATCAGCAACCAACTCTTTTGCTGCTTGGTAAGAGATGTTTAAACCATCTTCTATAAGCATTGTAGGATGTTGTTGCTTGATGGCATCAACAAGTGAAGGCTGGGTTAAAGTAATGAGTCTTATTTTTTTATCTGTTGCTTTTTGCTCTTTTCCTACAAAGTAAAAAATGGCCGCAGCCATACCAATCATTAATAAGGGACTTAAGAAAATTAAGATTAAATATGATTTACTCCTTACTTTTGTGATAAACTCTCTTTTGATAATAAGAAATAACTTATGCATTTTCTATCGTTTTAATAAAAATCTCTTGAAGATTGGGGGTGTATTGTCTATATAATTTTAAGGTACCTATACCAGCAATCGCTGTTTGTAATGTTTCTGCTGTTGTAGAAGAAGGAATTACTTCTAAATGAACTTGATGTGACGTTTTAGCTACCACCGTAATATGATATTCTTGATTATCTAAAAAATGTTCTAGGGCTTCGATTTTGTAATCTACCAAATGAACTTCGTAAACTTCTTGGGCATGTTCTTTTTGAATTTCTTGAATACTTCCATTCAACAAAATACTTCCTTGATGAATTAAACATAGCGAATCACACATTTCGGCTACAGATTCCATTCTGTGCGATGAAAAAATAACAGTCGTTCCTTTGCTTGCCAATGTTTTAATTTCGTTGGCAATTAAATTTGCATTTACAGGATCAAAACCACTAAAAGGTTCGTCTAAAATTAACAATTCCGGATGGTGAAGTACCGTAATAATAAACTGTACTTTCTGAGCCATTCCTTTAGATAAATCCTCTATTTTTTTGTTTTTCCAAGAAACAATATCAAACCGTTCTAACCAATACGCTAATGCTTTTTGAGCATTTGCTTTAGACATTCCTTTTAACTGCCCAAAATACAAGGCTTGTTCTTCTATGGTCATGTTTTTATACAAGCCTCTTTCTTCAGGCAAATATCCTATAGAAGCAATGTCTTTTAACCTCATTTTTTGACCCTTAAAAGCAATACTTCCACCGTCTGCTTCTATAATTTTATTTAAAATACGGATTAATGTTGTTTTTCCGGCTCCGTTTTGACCAATCAACCCATAAATACTCCCTCTTTTAATGTGAATATTAATATGGTTAAGAGCTATTTTATCTCCATATTTTTTAAATAAGTTTTCAATATTTAAAATGGATGTTGCCATAAAGTGATTGCTTGTTTTTTGGGAAGGTAAATATATCATTTGTTCATCAATCCTTTACGCTATTTACAAACAAAAAATAGTTATAATGATGCTATTTTAGAGTCTTAATAATTTACAAAACACAATTTTAAGCGTTCTTTTTTAATTAAATCGCAATAAAAACTACAAAAAGCTATGCTAACATAGTTTTTTTTACTATATTTAAAAAGATGAGAGACATAGACAAAATAGCATTCGATTATTATTACCGAGCTACTTGGCAGGTAATTAACAAAATGTATACGGAACAAGCCGCATTAAATGGCAGACCGATGCACATTGGTTTTGTATTGGTAAATATTCATTATAAAAACGGAACTCCCTCTACAGCATTAGGTCCTAAAATGGGCATTGAAGCCAACAGCTTGTCTAGAACCTTAAAAAAAATGGAGGAAGAAAATTTAATTTTTAAGGAACAAAACCCCGAAGACGGGCGGAGTGTCTTAATAAAATTAACCGAGAAAGGCAAAAAAGAACGAGAAATAGCCAAACAGATTGTGCTAAAGTTTAACAATACAGTTAAAAGCCATTTAACTCCTTCTCAAATAGATTCTTTTTTACAGGTTACTCACAAAATACATCAATTAATAGAAGATAAAAGCATTTTTTAAGTATGAAACGAACAATAAACAAAGTAGCAGTCATCGGTTCCGGAATTATGGGTTCTGGAATTGCTTGTCATTTTGCAAACATTGGTGTAGAGGTGCTGTTGCTAGACATTACTCCTAGTGAGCTTACAGAAAAACAAAAAGCACAAGGATTAGATATATCTCACCCTATGGTAAAAAACAGCATTGTAAATAGCAATTTACAAAAAGCTATAAAATCCAATCCAGCTCCTTTATATAAAAAATCTTTTGCAAACAGAATTACCACGGGTAATTTACAAGATGATATTACCAAACTAAAAGAGATAGATTGGATTATTGAAGTGGTGGTAGAAAAATTAGATATTAAACAAAAGGTATTCGAGCAGGTTGAAGCACACCGAAAACCCGATAGCTTAATTACCAGTAATACTTCAGGGATTCCTATTGGTTTTATGAACAAAGGAAGATCTCAGAATTTTAGAGAACATTTTGCCGTTACCCACTTTTTTAATCCTCCTAGGTATTTAAAATTATTTGAGGTAATTCCGGGTCCTGATTGTAAAAAAGAAATCACTCAGTTTTTAGTAGATTTTGGAACAAAACACTTAGGAAAAACAGCCGTTCTAGCCAAAGACACTCCTGCTTTTATAGGAAATAGAATTGGAATCTTTGGAATCATGAGCATGCTTCATATTGTAAAAGAATTAGACTTAACGGTTGAAGAGGTAGATAAATTAACAGGTCCTATTATTGGTAGGCCTAAGTCTGCTACATTTAGAACTGTAGACGTGGTAGGTTTAGATACTTTGGTACACGTTGCTAACGGATTGTATGAAAATTGTAAAGATGATGAAGCTTTAGACTTGTTTAAACTTCCGAGTTTTATGCAAAAAATGCTAGAAAATAAATGGCTAGGAAGCAAAACAGGACAAGGTTTTTACAAGAAACATGTAGATGAAAAAGGAGTCAAATCCATTTTGGCCTTAAACCTAAATACGTTAGAATATCATCCTTCTCAAAAAATAACATTTAGCAGTTTAAATACTACAAAAACTATTGATAATGTAAAAGATAGATTTAAAGTTTTAATTAAAGGAAAAGACAAGGTTGGAGCTTTTTATAGAAAAACCTTTGCCGCTTTATTTGCATACGTAAGTCATAGAATCCCTGAAGTTTCTGATGAAATTTACAGCATAGACAATGCTATGAGAGCTGGTTTTGGTTGGCAACACGGACCTTTTGAAATTTGGGATGCGATAGGCTTAAAGAAAGGAATAGAGTTGATGAAGTCCGAAGGAATAACCTATGCCAATTGGATAGATGAAATGAAGGCAAAAGAACAAACCTCTTTTTATACATTACAGGAATCTAAACAATATTATTACGATGTAAAACAACAGCAACAAATTAAAATCCCTGGGCAAGACGGCTTTATTATTCTGAATAATATTAGAGAATCCAAAACTATCTGGTCTAATTCGGAGGCTGCTATTCAACATTTAGGAGATGGTGTGTTAAACGTAGAATTCCAATCTAAAATGAATACGTTGGGTGGTGGTGTATTACAAGCTATTAACAAAGGAATAGATTTGGCAGAAACAGAATACGATGCTGTCATTTTAGGAAATCAAGCTACTAATTTTTCTGTAGGAGCCAATTTAGCTATGGTGTTTTTATTAGCCATTGAACAAGAGTATGACGAATTAAACTATGCCGTTCAATACTTTCAAAACACCGTAATGAGAATGCGATACTCCTCCTGCCCTACACTTATCACTCCAAGAGGATTAACATTAGGCGGTGGATGTGAATTAAGTTTGCATGCCGACAAAGTAATTGCTGCTGCGGAAACCTATACCGGTTTGGTAGAATTTGGTGTAGGTGTGATTCCGGGTGGTGGTGGAACCAAGGAAATGACCAAACGAGTTTCTAACTCGGTGTTAAAAGACGATGTAAAATTAAACCGAATGCGAGATGCCTTTATCAATATTGCCATGGCAAAAGTAGCTACGTCTGCTCACGAAGCTTTTGATTTTGGTTACTATACACCTCATAAAGACATCGTAGTGGTAAACGAACATCAACAAATAGCTACGGCAAAAAGACATGCTATTCAACTATTAGAAGATGGATACCTAAAACCTACTCCAGAAAAAGTAAGAGTATTAGGGCAACAAGTCTTAGGAATGTTTCAAGTGGGTGCAGATAGTTTGGTGGCAGGTCAGTACGCATCAGAACACGATAGACTGATTGCAAACAAATTAGGGTATGTAATGGCTGGTGGAGATTTATCGGAACCCACAAACGTAAGCGAACAATATTTATTGAATTTAGAACGGGATGCATTTTTATCACTCTTAGGAGAACGAAAAACATTAGAAAGAATTCAACACATGTTAAAAACAGGAAAACCGTTACGTAATTAATGTTAATAGATGTAGAGCTAGTAGATCTTAGAAATTAGACCGTGCACAATATAGAAAATCTAAAAATTTGGAAAAAGTCCATTGAGTTAAGTAAAAAAGTTTACAAAATAACGGAAACACTACCTAACGATGAGAAATATGAATTAATTAGTCAAATCAAAAGAAGTTCAGTTTCTATAGCTTCTAATATAGCAGAAGGAGCAGGAAGAAACTCTAACAAAGAATTTTGCCATTTTTTAGGAATCGCTAACGGATCTGCTTACGAATTACAAACACAATTAATTCTTTGTAGAGAATTAAATTTTATTGATAAAAATAAACTTTTTGATGTTTTAGAATTATGTGTAGAAATACAAAACATGCTTTACGGCTTTCAAAAAACGCTAAAATCTCAAATCTAAAAACTCAATACTAATGACAAGAACAGCATATATCATAAAAGGATACAGAACTGCAGTAGGTAAAGCACCTAGAGGATTATTTCGCTTTAAAAGGCCCGACGAATTAGCAGCAGAAACCATTGAATATTTATTAGAAAAAACACCGGAGCTAGACAAAACCAGAATTGACGATGTAATTGTAGGAAATGCAATGCCAGAAGCTGAGCAAGGTTTAAACATCGGCCGTATTATTTCTTTAATGGGTTTAAAAATTAACGATGTCCCGGGAATGACCGTCAATCGTTATTGTGCCTCCGGTTTAGAAACTATTTCTATTGCTGCTGCTAAAATACAATCGGGAATGGCAGATTGTATTATTGCCGGAGGTGTAGAAAGCATGTCTTACATTCCTATGGGAGGTTACAAGCCTTCTCCTAATTATCAAGAAACCAAAGCAGGTAACGAAGAATATTATTGGGGAATGGGTTTAACGGCCGAAGCGGTTGCCAATCAATTTAACGTTTCTAGACAAGCACAAGATGAATTTGCTTTTCAATCGCATCAAAAAGCCTTAAAAGCCCAAGAATTAAATCTATTTGAAGAAGATATTGTGCCTATTCAAGTCGAAGAAATCTTCATGGATCATGAAGGCAAAAAACAACGTAAAGATTACGTAGTTACCCAAGATGAAGGACCTAGAAAAGATACCTCTTTAGCTGCTTTGGCAAAATTAAAACCTGTGTTTGCTCATCAAGGGTCTGTAACCGCAGGAAATGCATCTCAAATGAGTGATGGTGCTGCTTTTGTATTGGTGATGAGTGAAGAAATGGTAAAAGAATTAAAATTAGAACCGATTGCTAGAATGGTTTCTTTTGCGGCTATGGGAGTAGAACCTAGAATTATGGGTATTGGGCCTGTAAAAGCCATTCCCAAAGCTTTAGAAAGAGCAAAACTAAGTTTAAAAGATATTGATTTAATAGAACTTAACGAAGCTTTTGCTTCTCAATCTTTAGCCGTTATTAAAGAACTCAACTTAAACCCTGATATTGTAAATGTAAACGGAGGAGCCATCGCCTTAGGTCATCCTTTAGGCTGCACAGGAGCAAAATTATCCGTACAATTATTGAACGAAATGCGAAGAAGAAAAAGCAAATACGGCATGGTTACTATGTGTGTAGGTACAGGGCAAGGAGCTGCTGGAATTTATGAGTTTTTACGTTAAGAATTTAGGTTATTGATGATTTGTAAAATCTATTAAAAAATCAAAGTAACATTATCGTATATCATTCTATATTCAAGTCAAATCAACTATTGTTTAATCAAATTGTTTTCTAAATAGTTTACTCTTTTTAGAGAACATCTAAAAAATAGAATAAGATGAAAAACACAATCAAAGGAGGAGCATTTATTATAAAAGAAACAGCAAGTCAAGATCTATTTATCACAGAAGATTTTACAGAAGAACAACGCATGATGCAGGCCTCTGTAACCGAATTTATTGATAGAGAAGTTTGGCCACATAAAGAACGTTTTGAAAAAAAAGATTATGCCTTTACAGAAGAGTTAATGCGTAAAGCTGGAGACATGGGCTTTTTAAGCATTGCTGTTCCAGAAAGCTATGGAGGCATGGGCATGTCTTTTATGTCTACTATTTTAGTATGTGATTATATTTCTGGAGCTACAGGTTCTTTTGCTACGGCTTTTGGAGCTCATACAGGAATTGGTACCATGCCTATTGTATTGTATGGTACAGAAGAGCAAAAACAAAAATACGTGCCTAAATTAACCACTGGAGAATGGTTTGGAGCCTATTGTTTAACAGAGCCCAATGCAGGTTCTGATGCCAATTCAGGAAAAACAAAAGCGGTATTGTCTACAGATGGTAAAACGTATAAAATATCAGGACAAAAAATGTGGATTTCCAATGCTGGCTTTTGCAATTTAATGATTGTATTTGCTAGAATTGAAGAAGATAAAAACTTAACTGCTTTTATTGTAGAATATGACAAAGACAATCCGAATGGGATTACTTTAGGAGAGGAAGAAAAAAAATTAGGAATTAGAGCCTCCTCTACTCGTCAGGTATTTTTTAACGAAACTGTTGTGCCTGCTGAGAATATGCTTTCGGACAGACAAAATGGTTTTAAAATAGCGCTTAACATTCTAAATATTGGAAGAATTAAGTTGGCTGCAGCTTGTTTGGATGTGAGCAGAAGAGTAATTAGCAATGCGGTTAATTATGCCAACGAACGCAAACAATTTGGACTTGCCATTGCCAATTTTGGAGCGATTCAAGAAAAAATAGCCTTGATGATTACCAAAACTTATGTAACCGAAAGTGGAGTGTACAGAGCTGCTGGAGATATACAACACAAAATAGAAAGTTTAATTTCTGAAGGAATGAATCCGCAGCAAGCAGAATTAAAAGGAGTAGAAGATTTTGCTTTGGAATGTGCTATTTTAAAAGTATACGGATCAGAAGCTGGACAGTTTAACGCCGATGAAGGATTGCAAATTTATGGAGGAATGGGCTTTTCAGAAGACACTCCTATGGAAAGTGCTTGGAGAGATGCACGTATTTCTAGAATCTACGAAGGAACTAATGAGATAAATAGATTGTTAGCGATTGGAATGCTACTTAAAAAAGCCTTAAAAGGAGAACTTGATTTGATGACTCCTGCCATGGCTGTAGTGAATGATTTAATGGCAATTCCGTCTTTTGACACACCAGATTATTCCATCTTATTTTCTCAAGAAAAAGAAATTTTAACTAATCTTAAAAAAGTATTTTTAATGATTGCAGGAAAAGCAGTTGAAAAGTTTGGAACGGAATTAGAAAAACAACAAGAAATTGTATTGTGTGCTGCAGAAATTTTAATTGAAATTTACATGGCGGAATCTACAATACTAAAAACAGAAAAGTTAGTTCATAAAACAGATGCCAATGCTACTGATTTACAAATTGCCATCAGTCAATTAAATTTATTTATGGCTGTAGAAAAAATTAACAACAAAGGTAAAGAAGCCATTATTTCTTTTTCTGAAAATGATGAACAGCGAATGTTATTAATAGGCTTAAAAAGGTTTACCAAATATGTAAATTACCCTAATGTGATAGCGTTAAAAAAGAAAATAGCTCAAGCGGCCATTCAAAAAAACAAATACCCATGTTAATTTTACATTAAAAAACTGTCATTTGACAGTTTTAACAATATAGATTTGTATATTTGCATTGTAAATTTAGGTTGAATGAAATTTATACGAAACCAGAAATTGAGTAACCCAAACTCTTTTTCTGGTTTATTTTTTATATAGTTTTACTATTTTGTTAACGCTACTAAACTTTCGTATATTTTTTCGTATTTAGGCAATACATTATCTATCCCAAATGTTTTAGCTCTTTCGTAAGCATTTTGTTTGTATTTTTCTAAAACTTTTTTACTTTCAATAAGCTTTAAGGTATTCTTAGCCATATCATCTACTTGTTTAACATCGCTTAAAAAACCAGTAACACCATGTACGTTAACTTCTGGCAAACCACCTGTATTACTAGAAATAACAGGAGTTTTAGCAGCCATAGCTTCCAAAGCAGCTAAACCAAAGCTCTCGGATTTAGAAGGTAATATAAACACATCAGAATAGCATAGAATTTTGTTTACCTCAGTACTATTTCCTAAAAATAATATTTTATCATATACACCTAATTCTTTCGCTACTCTTTTCACTTCTGGCATATCAGGCCCCTGCCCTACTAACATCAATTTTGCAGGCTTTTTTTCTAATACTTTAGCAAATATCTTTACCACATCTTTTGCTCGCTTAACAGGTCTGTAATTACTAATATGTGTTAATATAAATTCATCTTCACTCGCAATATTTCCTCTTTGACAATCGGGTCCCCCTAACGAATGTCCATACTTATCTAATTCAATAAAATTATAAACAACCTCTATTTTTTTATCAATGGCAAATAGTCTATAAGTATCTTCTTTTAAGCTATTCGATACAGTAGTTACTACGTCCGACTGATTGATGCTAAACTCTACAGCTGTTTTATAGTTAGGGTGGCTACCCACCAACGTTATATCCGTTCCATGCAAAGTGGTCACTACTTTAACATCTATTCCTTTTTGCAATAGCATTTGTTTTGCCATGTAAGCTGCATAAGCATGAGGAATTGCATAGTGTACATGTAATATCTCTAAATCGTACTTTTCCACAACTTGTACCATTTTACTAGATAAAGCCAATTCGTAAGGTTGGTGCTGAAATAAAGAATATTCCTCTATTTGTACTTGATGAAAATGAATACCACTAGATATTAAATCTAATCGTACAGGTGGGTTGTAGGTAATAAAGTGAATTTCATATCCTTTTTTGGCCAAAGCCATTCCTATTTCCGTAGCAACTACTCCACTTCCTCCAAAAGTTGGATAACAAACAACTCCTATACGCATATTAAAAATTTTGTTGGTTTGTAGACAAAAATACTTTTAACTTACGGCTTAGACAAAATTATTATAGACTCAATAAAAAACAAAAGGTAAATATCTCATAATGAATTCTGTAAAAAAAAGTTGCCATTTTTCAATACAAAACCCTTTGTACATCTACTAAAAAGTATATATTTGCACTCGCAATAGCACTGGTGCCTTAGCTCAGTTGGTAGAGCAAAGGACTGAAAATCCTTGTGTCCCTGGTTCGATTCCTGGAGGCACCACCAAAAAAGCCTTAACATTATTTGTTAAGGCTTTTGCTTTTTAGTAAAAGAAGTAGATACTACTTTATAAAACAAGAAGCCAACATACTGTATAGCTCAGGATGTTTTTGTTTTAATAATTTTGGACGTTCAAAAAAATACTCAGCAACTACGGCAAAAAATTCTTGCCTACTGGTACCTCCATATGCTCTTATGTCCGATTCATCCTGATTAATTTTTTCCATTTTTTCATGAATTAAATCTAACCATGGGAGTGTAACAGATTTAGTCATCAATACTTTAGGAATTCCATCGACTACTCCGTCCATTTTATCTATTAAATGCACAAATTCATGAATGGCTGTATTGTATTTATCTGTTTTATTTTTAAAACCGTGATGCAATGCTTTTTTGGACAAAATCATTTGGTTTTCAAATCTACCCGTACCTACCAAACCCGCAATATTTCGTTCTCCGGTTTTGTAATTTAAATCCTTATCAAAATAATCCGGATAAATTAACACAGTGTTTAAATTGGTGTATTGCCAATTTTTAAAATAAAATACAGGAATTATAGCACTAGTAGCTACTAAAACAATATCTATATCTTTTAATACAAAACCTACCGCCTCAATATGTACCTGTGTTAAAAAACGTTGAACTTTTGTACTAAAAATTTGCTGCTCTTCTTCCGTTAACTGTTGGTAAAACCATACATGTGCAGCTAATAAACTAGTTAATTGATTGGGAGTAATCTTTGGTGTTTTTACTTTTTTTCGATGAAAAGTAAAAACTAAAATAAGTACTGTAATTAATAGAAAAATAAATAATGTCATAGCATCCAAAGTTATTTAAAATTACATCATAAAAAAAAGCTCGGTAAAATTACCGAGCTTTCTATAAGTATTTAAAGTGCTGTAATTAGCAAACAGTTTTAACTGTTTTTACAATACGAGCAGCAATTTTATATGGATCTCCGTTAGAAGATGGACGACGGTCTTCTAACCATCCTTTGTATCCTTTTTCTACAGCGATAATTGGAATACGGATTGAACATCCTCTATCAGAAACTCCCCAAGAGAAATCAGTAATAGCAGCAGTTTCGTGCTTACCTGTTAAACGTTGGTCGTTATCTTCTCCGTAAACAGCAATGTGCTCATCTACTACAGAACGGAAAGCTTCACAAATTTCAGCATACTTTTCTTTAGATCCACACTCTCTTAACACAGAGTTAGAGAAGTTAGCATGCATTCCAGATCCGTTCCAGTCAGTATCTCCTAATGGTTTTGGGTGGTACTCAATGTACATTCCTCTATCCTCAGTTAATCTGTTCAATAAGTAACGAGCAATCCAAATTTCGTCTCCAGCTTGTTTAGCTCCTTTTGCAAACAATTGGAATTCCCATTGTCCACAAGCAACCTCTTGGTTGATTCCTTCAAAGTTTAATCCAGCTTCAATACATAAATCAGCATGCTCTTCAACTAATTCTCTACCAAAAGTGTTTTGTCCTCCTACTGAACAGTAGTACTGACCTTGCCATCCGTGGTGAGGGAAACCAATTGGTAATTTTGTTTCAGAATCCATGATAAAGTATTCTTGTTCGAATCCAAACCAGAAATCATCATTATCATCTTCAATAGTAGCACGTCCGTTAGTTTCGTGTGGTGTATGGTCTGCGTTGTAAACCTCAGTCATTACTAAATATCCATTAACTCTTGCAGGATCTGGGTAGATAGCCACAGGAATTAATAAACAGTCAGATGAACCTCCTTCAGCTTGGTTTGTTGATGAACCATCAAAAGACCAGTTTCCAATTTCTTCTAAAGTTCCTTGAAAGTTTTCGTGCTCTTCAACTTTAGTTTTACTTCTTAATTGTTGTGTTGGAAAAGTACCATCTAACCAGATGTACTCTAATTTAATTTTAGCCATAATATAAATATGAGGTTAATAAAGTTTTAATTTTATCTCTTAAAGGACACAAATATAAAATAAAAATTCTATTGAACAACAGTAGTTCTACGTATTTTTACGTAGCAAAAGCCAATTTTAAAACAACAATGTTTTTAAACATTTTAAAAGCTGATTTTTCACAATTTTAATGTTATTTCAAAATTATAATTCTAACTAAAATCAAATAACTAAATTTGCACATTCTTTTAAATTAATATTTAACCCATATGAGTTCTGAAGTAAGTAAAAGATATAGTCAAAGAGGAGTATCCGCTTCTAAAGAAGATGTACACAATGCTATTAAAAATGTAGACAAAGGCCTATTTCCTAAAGCTTTTTGTAAAATTGTTCCCGATTATCTTACCAACGATAACGAACATTGCTTAATTATGCATGCCGATGGTGCTGGAACAAAATCTTCTTTAGCCTATATGTATTGGAAAGAAACAGGAGATGTTTCTGTATGGAAAGGAATTGCTCAAGATGCGTTAATTATGAATATTGATGATTTATTATGCGTAGGAGCTACAGACAATATTTTGCTATCCTCTACCATAGGACGTAACAAAAACTTAATTCCCGGAGAAGTAATTTCAGAAATTATTAACGGTACAGAAGAGCTATTAGCAGAATTAAAAGAATTTGGAGTAACCATTCACTCTACAGGAGGAGAAACTGCAGATGTTGGAGATTTGGTAAGAACCATTATTGTAGACTCTACCGTAACCGCTAGAATGAAACGAGCAAATGTGGTAGACAATGCCAACATAAAAGCAGGAGACGTTATTGTAGGTTTAGAATCTTTTGGTCAGGCTAGTTACGAAAAAGAATACAATGGCGGAATGGGATCTAACGGATTAACCTCTGCTAGACACGATGTGTTTGACAAATACTTAGCCAACAAATACCCAGAAAGTTTTGATGCAGCCGTACCCGATGAATTGGTATACTCCGGAAAAACAAAACTAACCGATACTGTAGAAAATGCACCTATAAATGCAGGTAAATTGGTATTATCACCAACAAGAACCTACGCACCTATTATAAAAGCCATTTTAAACAAATACACTCCAAAAGAAATTCACGGAATGGTACACTGTTCTGGAGGAGCACAAACAAAAATTTTACACTTTGTAGAAAACCTACACATTGTAAAAGACAACATGTTTAGCGTACCCCCACTATTTAAATTAATACAAGAAAATTCAGGTACCGATTGGAAAGAAATGTACCAAGTATTTAACATGGGACACCGTATGGAATTGTACATTCCTGCAGAAATAGCAGAAGATATTATTGCTATTTCTAAATCTTTTAACGTAGACGCTAAAATTATTGGTCGCGTAGAAGCACCTAAATCAGAAGGACAAAAATCACTAACCATCCGTAGTGAATTTGGAACTTTCGATTATTAAAAACGATCTATTAAAATAATAAAGAGGCTTATGAGTAATTCACAAGCCTCTTTTCTATTTACAGTTATACCTATTTAAAAAAAGCATATCAATTAGAATTTAAGAAATCTATTGTTTTGGGCACTCCCAAGGTCGGGCTATACGCTATATCTTTTGCTGTTTGTTTTCAATACAAATTTACTCCGTTCCACTTCATAAATTCACTCAAACAAATAGCAAAAGGATGCCGCTGCTATCCCTAGTGCATTCTCATGTCAATTAAAAATTAAGACTTTAAAATATGTCAGTTCAAGTAAAATTCTATAAGAATTTTACTTGAACTGTTTTTTTTGCCACATTCTTTATTTGTTAAACAAAACAACAGTTAAGACTGAACTTTTTAAAATGATGAGAAATTGTATTTTAAAAACGGTATAAACAATATTACAGACACACTTTAATTTATTACTTCCAAGTAACAATCTCTTTTATATCTCTTCTAGATTTAGAATGTGCAGGCTCGTCTTTTCTATAACCAAAAGCCACCATATAAGACAATCCGTACTTTTCTGTATCTACACCAAACTTTTCTTTTAATAAAGCCTCTGCCTTTTCCTGATGAAATCCTTCAATAGGACAACTATCAATTCCTGTTAACGCAGCAGCTGTCATCATATTCCCTAAGGCAATATAAGTTTGTTTACAAGCCCAATCAAACATTTTTTTATCTGTATCCAATTCAAAATCTCGTTCCTGGAATTCTCTATAAAATTTAGAATACATCGCTATCACATCTTCAGGAAATTGTTTTACCTCCTTCATCATATGCATAATGTAATCCGCATCCCATGCTGTCATAGGAGCTTTCATGGCCAAACCCAAAATAAAATGACTTGCCGTATCTAATTTTTCTGGAGCTCCCCATGCTACCGGTTTCAACAACTCTCTTAACTCCTGATCTTGAACCACAATAAAATGCCAAGGTTCAAAACCAAAAGAACTGGGTGATAATTGAGCTGTTTTAAGAATAAAATCTATTTGCTCTTTAGATAATTTTTTAGAAGTATCAAATACTTTTGTTGCATGTCTGTAATTAAAGGCTTCTAGTACTTGTGCTGGGGTACTGTTAGGTGTTTTCATTTTACTATCTATTATTTTAAACTATCTTTTTTATAGTTACAAACCTAATGATAGTTTAGTATATTTGCAATAACGGTTAAAAAGGATAGTATAAAATGCATCAATTTAAAAACAAAGAATACCCATGTTGTACAAGCTTAACCATGAGTATTATAGGCGGTAAATGGAAAACAGTAATTCTTTATTATCTCTCCGAAGGTCCTTTGCGATACAACGAATTAAGAAAAAAAATGCCTACGGTAACAGAACGTACTTTAAGCCTACAACTTAAAAAACTAGAAGAAGACGGAGTTGTTTTTAGAAAAGTATATGCTAAAAAACCTCCTTTAAAAGTAGAATACATTTTAACAGACATGGGTACAACGCTAATTCCCATTGTAAAGGCCATTGCCAATTGGGGAGACTTTGCGTTAAAAAGTGATTTTTAAACTTAATTTGTAAACAAAAAAGAGATAAAACGTCTATTTTATTAATAAATAGCCACTTTCATGAAATTTCTTAACTATATTTTTATTTCCATAGTATTCTTTAGTTCTTCAATTATCACTGCTCAAAGTAAAACACCCATTGTCTTAGAATTGTTCACCTCGCAAGGTTGTAGCAGTTGCCCACCTGCAGATGATTTGTTGCAAAGTGTTAAAGAAAATTATTCAGATGTATATGTACTCTCTTATCATGTAGATTATTGGAACAGATTAGGATGGAAAGATCCGTTTAGTAAGGCAGATTTTAGTAAGTATCAAGTTACTTATTGTAGACAATTACAAAGCAAGTACACCTACACTCCGCAATTAGTGATAAACGGTAAAGAACATTTTAATGGAGCCGATGCTAGAAAAACGCGTGCTGCCATAAAAAAATATAGCACTACAAACACTGTAAATCCAATTACACTTTCGTTAGTCAGTAAAAAATCATCCGAAGTGCAACTCAATTATCAAACAACAAATACTTCTCAAAATATTGTTTTTGCACTGGTTGTTAATCAAAGAACTACCAAAGTAAGCAGAGGAGAAAATAGCCATAGAACACTTACCAATAGCAATATTGTTGCCAATCAAATCATTACAAACGCTACTAAAAACAAAGTGACTATTGCCATCCCTAATTGGGTATTGCCTAGCGATGAGTTGTCTGTTATTGCCTACAGTAAAAACAAATACTTAGAAGTTACAGGAGCTACAAAACTTAAAATTCAGCAATAAAGTTAAGTACTTGCTCATCAAACAACTTGACTTGATTTAAAAAATAAGTTTCTATCGGTAAATAATAAACTTCTTTAAGGTGCTGTTCTAATCTTACAAAATCTTTCTCAGTAGTTACTATTTTAGAGTGTACTGCTTTTGCTTGAATCTTCTCCACATCTTTTGCTGTAAAATGATGATGATCTGGATAACTAATATGTTCAAAATTAGCTCCTAAATTCTGTAAAAAATCAACCAAAGGCTTAGGTTTGGCAATTCCTGTAACCAACGTAATTTTTTGCTGTAAAAATATTGTTAATGGCAAAATAGCACTTCCTTGTACAGTATTTGCATATTTTATGGCAGTAAAAAATACTTTTTGTGCCGAATTTGGTTTTATTTTTTGAATGATGATCTGTTGTTCTTGTTCCGATAAATTTTGAGGACATTTGGTAACAACAATTACGTCTGCTCGTTTTTTCCCCCACCATAACTCACGTAAATTACCGGTAGGCATCATAAAATCGTTGTAAAACAATTGATCGTAAGAAGATAATAGAATTTGAAATCCTGCTTTTATTTTTCTATGCTGATAAGCATCATCTAAAAGAATTATTTGAGTATCGGGCTTATTTTTTAAAATTTTGCTAACTCCCTCTACCCTATTTGCATCAACAGCAACCTGTATTTCTTTAAATTTTTGATGGTACTGAAAAGGTTCATCTCCCAAAGTTTCTACTGTAGTTTTGGCATCTGCCAACACAAAGCCCTTACTTTTTCTTTTATACCCTCTACTTAACACAGCTATTTGATACTGATCTTGTAACAAACGTATTAAATATTCTATTTGCGGTGTTTTTCCGGTTCCCCCCACACTTAAATTTCCTACGGTAATTATCGGTAGTTTAAAACTTATGGAGGTTAAAACATTAAAATCGTACAGCCAACTTCTTACAGAAACTATGCATCCGTATAGAATAGAAAAAGGAAACAATAGAATTCTTAAAATTTTTAATGGCATGGTAACGTTTAATAGAAGTCGATAACAATTTCAAAACTAAAACAATTCCCATCTACAAACAACAAATTAAACAAAATCTGTATTTTTGAGTATGAAAATTAAAGACATTACCCATTATATAGAAGAACTAGCACCTCTTGCTTATGCAGAAGATTTTGACAATGTAGGTTTACTAGTAGGAAACAACCATACCGAGGTGACAGGTGTATTGGTTACCTTAGATACTTTAGAAGAAACTGTAGAAGAAGCGATTAAAGAAAATTGCAATTTAATTGTGAGTTTTCATCCCATTGTTTTTGCAGGACTTAAAAAATTTAATGGCAGTAATTACGTAGAACGTGTGGTTATGAAAGCCATTCAACACAATATTGCAATTTATGCTACCCATACTGCCTTAGACAATAGTTTTAAGGGGGTAAGTGCTAAAATGTGTGAAGTGTTACAGCTTAAAAATAAAGAAGTGTTAATTCCTCAAAAAAACACCATCAAAAAATTAACTACGTATGTGCCTGTAGAGCACGCAGTAGCCTTAAGAATGGCATTACACAATGCAGGAGCTGGAGAAATAGGGAATTATAGCGATTGTAGTTTTAACACTCAAGGTATTGGAACGTTTAAAGGAAATGAACATGCCAATCCCGTGGTAGGAACAAAACATGTGTTACAAGAAACGGAAGAAGTGCAGCTACATATTACTTTTCCTAAACACACTCAAAACAACGTATTGGCTACCCTTTTTAAGGAACATCCGTATGAAGAGGTTGCTTATGAAATTCACACCTTAGAAAACAAACATCAGCACATTGGTATGGGAATGGTGGGGGAATTAGAAACACCTTTAGCTACCCACGATTTTTTAGCCTATGTAAAACAACACATGAATACCGCATGTATTAGACATTCTGCTCCGTTAACCCAAAAAATTAAGAAAGTAGCTGTTTTAGGCGGTTCGGGTAGTTTTGCCATTGGTGCAGCCATCGCTAAAGGAGCCGATGCTTATATTACAGCAGATTTTAAATACCACGAATTTTACAAAGCAGAAGGTAAAATACTGATTACAGATATTGGACACTATGAGAGTGAACAGTTCACAAAAAATTTATTAGTTGATTATCTTAAAGAAAAATTTCGTAATTTCGCCATCATTTTATCGAATAAAAGTACAAACCCAATATATTACTCATAGTTATTATGGCAGTTAGACAAGAAGTATCTGTAGAAGACAAGTTAAGAGCTTTATATAATTTACAATTAATAGATTCTAGAATTGACGAAATTAAAAGTGTTCAAGGAGAATTACCTTTAGAAATTGAAGATTTAGAAAGTGAAATTGGTGGGTTATCAACTCGAATTGAGAAGTTGAATGAAGACGTTACAAACTTTGAGACAGAAATTGCTAATAGAAAAATTAGTATTGATGAGTCTAAAGAGTTAATGAAAAAATACACAGAACAACAAAAATCTGTTCGTAACAATCGTGAATTTGATTCTTTAACAAAAGAAACTGAGTTTCAGGAATTAGAAATTCAATTGGCAGAAAAAAGAATTAAAGAAGCGTATGCTAAAATTGAGCATAAAAAAGAAACAATTGCCAAAACAACTGAGAAATTAAACGCTCAACAAACTCATTTAGAACATAAAAAAGCAGAATTAGATGCAATTTTAAAAGAAACTGAAAACGAACAAAATGAGTTAAAAAAGTTATCTGATGAGATGGCTGAAAAAATAGACAATCATTTATTAGTTGCTTACAAAAGAATTAGAGGTAATGTAAAAAACGGATTGGCAGTAGTGGCTATTGAAAGAGGTGCTGCTGGAGGATCTTACTTTACCATTCCACCACAAGTACAAATAGAAATTGCAGGTCGTAAAAAAATTACGATTGACGAATATTCTGGACGTATTTTAGTAGATGCTGCTTTGGCAGAGGAAGAAAAAGAAAAATTAGCTTCAATTATAGGGTAATTAAATCTTACACCATACAACAACACCTTTAACTATATAGTTTAGTTAAAGGTGTTTTTTTTTACCGTTTAACTACAGAAAAGCTACGCTCATCTATTAATCCACAAAAAAAATACACTTCTTACATAATTTTGATACTGTAAACAAAAAATCAGTATCATGAAAAAAATAATTACACTCCTAACCTTACTAGTACTTTTTTGTACTACTACCATTGCACAAAACGAGCCTTTTAATTGCGTGTACAATGCTTATTTGTTTCAATACAATAATATTTATGCCTTAAACCTAGCTTCTGGAAATTCTATTCTAGTTGCAGAAAACGTAAATAGTAGCAGAATTAATGCTGCTGCATACAACTCTGCAGATGGTTTTCTTTGGGGATTTTTACAAGAAAAACCAAAAACCTTAATCAGAATAGGAAAAGACTTTAAGAGTACGGAATATACCATTCCATCCATTCCTGCAGACGGAACAAATAGTTATGTAGGAGATATTAGTTTAACAGGAATTTACTATTATTTAAGAGGCTCTAATGTTTATAAGGTAGATTTAAATCCAGAATCACCAAGCTACTTATCTTACCAAGGAACGTTTACACTTCCTCAAAAAATAAGTGTACACGATTGGGCTTTTAATGCTAATGACAACAATTTGTATACGGTAGAAAAAGGAAGCAATCATTTGTACTGTATCAATACAACGAACAACACCATGGCCGATTTGGGAGAAGTTCCTATTTTAAAAGGGAACAATTATACCTATGGAGCTGTTTATTTTGATGTAGATGGTAACTTATACGTATCTGCCAATCAAACAGGAACCGTATATATTATTAGAAGCACACACACACTTACTGCTGGAGATGCGATAGATTCTAATTTGTTTGCATACGGTCCTGCAAGTGCATCTAACGATGGAGCTAGATGTCCTACTGCCCCAGTACCTTCAGAAGATTGTGCAAATGGTGTAGATGATGATGGAGATGGCTTGGTGGACTGTGACGACCCTTCTTGTTCAGGAGTAAGTAGTTGTCCTACCATTACCTTAACTACCAGTGCTAACGATGGTGGTTTGGAAAGTAACAATCGATTGAGTCAGAAAATAACTGCAAGAAACTACCAAAGAAGTAAATTAAATTATAAGTTTAACAAAGCACAAGCTCCTGTTTTTAGACAAAGACAACGATTCATTAATCAACAAAAAGAAGATATTCGAGATTTTATCCCTTTTAATGATCTTCCAAATACAGAAATTATTGTAACCAGTCCACAAGATTTAATAGACATTACCAATGCCGATGCTGTTTTTTCTGTAGATTATGTAAATGATGCTAAAGAAACCGTTGCCTCTATCCTAGCCTTAAAAACCAGCAATGGTATTTATGAGCACACCAAATACATTTGCGATCGTTTACTGGGAGGAGAAATACTATCGATAGGTACCATTTTTATAGAGGATACTCCATTTATTAAAACGGTAATTAAAAGTCCAGGAGGAGAAATAGAACATGTGGTTAGTTTAGCGGTTAGAGAATCTGAAAACTTTACTTATACCGTAGAATCTCACTGGAATTTAGATAAATACACTCCTAATCAAGCATATTTTAATTTCCAAATATGGTCTAATAGTATTGATGATTTGTATACCTTAACCAATAGTATTGTTCAATCGTTTAAAAACGAAAGAACCATTCAAGAATTTAAAAACTCTGCTCCACCTAAAACATATGTACGAAAAGGAAGTTATAAAAACGGTATGTTAAATCTTAACATGGTAAACACCTATAATAAAGCTATTACTACAACATTAACAGGAGGAATTCGAGAAACTGAAACCAGTACAACTCAGCAAATAAACACCTCTTTAGAGGTTGAGAATTACAGTACTAACATTGAATTAGAAACAGGATCTTTATTTGATTTTGGTTTTAGAATAGAAGACAACAAAGGAGGAACTCCAGACGATTTATTTGTTTCTGATGGACCTTGGGGAGTGGACAATTCAGGACCTTTAACCACTGTGTTAGAATACAATGTATTCCCTAATGAAAATATTATCCAAAACGAAAATTACCCTATAGAACGAAATGTAAAACTAACCGCAGACACACCTAATTATGTATCTGTTTACAAAGCTTTTAATCCTAGATTTAACAGTGTAAACCTTAACCATTACAACACACTTTCTTTAAAGTCTAAAGGAACTGGAGAATTAACTGTGGTGTTAATGAAAAAAAGTATTGCTGATTGGGAACATCAGTATAAATACACCTACACACTAAACGATACAGAAGAAGAAATGAGCTTAACAATCAACGATTTTAAAAATGATGAAAACCAAACCCCTATTGATACTTCTGATATTACCATGTTGGTGTTTTTAATGAAAGCGAGTGATGAGGGTACTTTAGAAAGAAAAGAATTAGAAATTAAAAACATTCAGTTTACCAATAAAGAGCAACAAACTTTATCTAACAAAGTGATTACAACAGAAGATAATGGTATTGAAATTTACCCAAATCCTATCAAAACCATCAGTAGCATTACTTTTAACAGCCACGATAACAGTAGTTATATATTAAATATTTACAATACATCAGGAACTGTAATAGAAACGATAAAAGGAAACACAACTAAAGAAGAAAACACCATTCTGTTTGATAGAAAAAATTACCCGAACGGAATTTACATGTATTCTCTACAAATTACCAATGGTACTACACATAATGGTAAACTCATTTTTAATTAGTTTATCGTAAGTTTTCTTTATTAAAATATAATATTCTTAAGTAGAAAGATTTAAAAACAACGACTTCATAAGAAAATCTAAAAAATAATTCTAAGTATCGAAAGTTTACATATAGATCACATTAAACAATAAAAAAGTCTTAACTTTTATAAGTTAAGACTTTTTGCGGTCTGGACGGGACTCGAACCCGCGACCCCCTGCGTGACAGGCAGGTATTCTAACCAGCTGAACTACCAGACCGTTGCTATTAGCGGTGGCAAATATACAACCTTTTATAAGTTTACACAAAAAATAATTACCTTAAAAAAACAAATATCTTACAAATCTTCTTTTTTCTAAAAACAAAAAAGCCTTTCAAATTTCTTTGAAAGGCTTTGCGGTCTGGACGGGACTCGAACCCGCGACCCCCTGCGTGACAGGCAGGTATTCTAACCAGCTGAACTACCAGACCGTTGCTATTAGCGGTGGCAAATATACAACCTTTTTAAGTTTTAACAACAAAAAATAGTGATAGAATTTATAAATTTTATCACTATTTTTTGTCCTAATATGTTTAAATTAAATTCAACCAACTACTATCTTCCTTATACTCAGTAACTAGTTGTGTATTGGGTTGAAACGTAAGTGAACTTACAAAAGCGGTAACTTCATGCTTTAAAGACACTATGGACTCTGACACTAAATCGCTTCTAAAGCCTTTATCTCCTAAATCTATCACAAAATTAGCAGACACCACTCTACCAATAATTTTACCTAGATCTACCATTTTACGCTGTGGTAGCTCCATATTAAGGTTAAAATTAATAATCTCTTTAAAAAAGCTAGCAGATTTTTCTGTTAACTTATATTCATTTAAAAAGTCAAATAAATTTGTAATTTTTTTTCTTTTCATTAACTTCATAACAGCTTCTGAAATTTGAGTATATAACATTTCGTTGGACCCTTCAAAAATCATAAAAGCTCTACTATCCATAATTCCTCTTGCACCAATATTTTCTTCTTTGTAACCCGAAGAACCTGATAATTGCACTAAGGTTTGAGCCGAAGCTTGCATCATATCTGTAATTACAGATTTCATACTATTTGCTTCTACTTGACTCATGGCTAATTCTTGATCGATACCACTATACTCAGAACTACGTGCACACATGGCAGAACAAACGGTAAATGCAGACTGAATATTCGCTATTTGCTCTTTTACCTTATCTAAAGCCAGTAAATTTTTACCGCTTACAATTCTAGTATTACAATGCTCTATAGCTTCATCCATCATTCTTTTAATAAATCCCATCGCCATCCCAGGGAACTGCATTCTAGAACGGTGTAACAAATCTAACATCAATTTAATTCCTGTACTCTCCCCTTCTAACTTTTGATTTTCTGGAACTTGTAAATCTAACTTATTATTTCCGTAAGGAATTGCATACAATCCTGCATTGTTATAATACTCTTCCACTTTCACTCTTTGCTCAGGATCTTGGTTATCTGCAATAAAAAAATCGATATCTCTACCTAGTTTTCCATTTTCTGCTTTGTTACGAGAAGTAATCAACCAATAATCTGCCAACCCTGTTAACCCTTGCCAATGTTTGTACCCATTAATATGGTATTTTCCATCTTTGTACACGTTAGAAGTTTCCATGCTTAAAGCATCAGAACCAAAACTAGGCTCTGTAATCATTAACCCTCCCATATTTCTTTCTTCTAAGAAACGTTTAAATATTGGAGCTTGTACTTCTTTTTTAGCGTACTTAGCAACAGGTTCTAAAAATAAAGCAATGTTTATTCCAAAAGTTAAAGACAATGGCAACGATTCGTAAGAAGCCACTTCTAAAACACTTAAACATTCTTTTACTTTTGTCCCTCTTCCTCCAAATTCTTTAGGAATGGCTACAGACAATGGTTTCTTTGCCATGATATCTCTAAAAACTAACGAAGGAAATCCTCTTACTTGGCTAAATTTTTGAATATCATCTTTCTCATAAAACACACTTTTTAACGTATTTTTAAAATCCTTTAAAAAATCGTCAAAAGATATGTTTTGAATATCTTTTATAGACATATATTTCTATTCTTTTACGTATTTGTGTCGCAAATATACAACTCTTATAAGTATATCGTTATAAATAGATGGTTATTCAACTATTTATATTCAATTTTATATAGATTAAACCGTTCTTTTTTAAATATTTTCTTAATTTTGAAGCCGTGAAAAATACAGAGACTACATATATAACAACATCTTTCTTTCGTACCCTTTGGGGTTGTCTTTGCTATTTATATATATAAACCGTAAAAACCTTGAACTCTAACTGATATGAATTTCACTAAGAATCAAGTACTGTTTTTTTTCTCAATCATTCCATTACATATATGAAAATTTTAAAATTTGGAGGTTCTTCAATAGCCTCTGCTCAAAATATCAATAAGGTTATTGATATCTTAAAAGCAAATAATAATCATCAAATAGCAGTTGTATTTTCTGCCATTGGTAAAACAACCGATCAATTAATTACCATTGCTGCAAAAGCAAAAATTCAAGATGATAACTACAATACTTTATTAAGCCAGTTAGAAAATCATCATTTTGATATTGTTAGAGAATTACTTCCTGTAAACAACCAAAGTGGTGTTTTAAGTGGGGTTAAAAAAATAATTAACGAATTAGAAAATATTTTAGAAGGTGTTTCTTTATTACAAGAACTTTCTAATAAAACAAACGATACCATTGTAAGTTACGGTGAGTTTTTATCTACTTTTATTATTACCAAGGCACTGCAATGTCAAGAAATTGATGCTGTTTACAAAAATACAGGAGAATTAATTATTACCAACAATCAATTTGGTAATGCAGCTCCAATTATGGATGTAAGTAATAAAAACATTAAAACTTACTTTACAAATAACACTCATAATATTACTGTTTTACCTGGTTTTATTGCGTGTAGCGAAAACGGAGATAAAACTACTTTAGGACGTGGAGGTTCTGATTATACGGCTGCCATTATAGCAGCTGCTTTAGAAGTAGAACAATTAGAAATTTGGACAGATGTAAGTGGAATGTACACTGCCAATCCTACGCTTGTAAAACAAGCCAAACCTATTCATAAGCTTACTTATAATGAGGCTATGGAACTATCTCATTTTGGGGCTTCTGTTTTATACCCACCTACTGTACAACCGGTTATGAATAAAAACATTCCATTATACATTAAAAACACCTTTAAACCAGAAGATTTTGGTTCTTTTATTTCTAACGAAAACGCAAAAGATAACGGTATTGTCAAAGGAATTAGTCATATAGATGGTATTGCTTTAGCAACCGTAGAAGGAAACGGGTTGATTGGTATTCCTGGAGTTTCTAAAAGATTATTCAGTGCGTTGTCCAACAAAAACGTAAACGTTATTTTAATTACACAGGCTTCTTCTGAACATTCTATTTGTATTGCTATCGATCAAAAAGATGTAGAAAATGCAGAATTGGCTATTCAAGAAGAATTTGCTTTTGAATTAAGTTTAGGAAAAATAGATCCTTTACACATAGCATCCAACATGGCCATTGTTGCCATTGTGGGAGAAGAAATGAAGAGTCACCAAGGAATTAGTGGTAAAATGTTTAGTGCTTTAGGAAAAGACAATGTAAACATCCACGCTATTGCACAGGGAGCTTCTGAAAGAAATATTTCTACTGTTATTGATAGTAAAAACGTAAACAAAGCTTTAAACAGTTTACACGAAGCGTTTTTTGAAGGGCACATCACTAAATTAAATTTATTTGTTGTAGGTGTTGGTAATGTTGGAGCTAAATTAATTGAACAAATAGAAAAGCAAAAAGCGTATTTATTAGATAAACTACAATTAAGTATTGAAGTTGCTGGAATGGCAAATTCTAAGAAAATGATTTTTAGCAAAGATGGTTTAGATTTAACTACAGACTGGAAACAAAACTTAATTGACAACGGAGAAGAGCTAAATTTAGATTTATTCTTAGAAAACGTAAAAGAATTAAATTTAATCAATAGTGTATTTGTAGACAATACCGCTAACGACACCATTGCTGGTTTGTATGCAGATTATTTAAAAGAAAGCATTGCCATTGTTACCTGTAACAAAATTGCTGCTTCTTCTGATTATGAAAAATATGCCGAATTAAAACAATTGTCTCAAGAATACAACGCTCCTTATTTATTCGAAACCAATGTAGGTGCAGGTCTACCCATTATCAATACACTAAATAACCTAGTACAGTCTGGAGATCAAATTGTAAAAATACAAGCCGTAGCTTCGGGTTCATTAAACTTTATTTTTAACTCTTTTGTAGGAGATGCTAATTTTGCAAAAATTGTTGATGAAGCGGGTGAGCTAGGATTTACGGAACCAGACCCAAGAATTGATTTAAGTGGTGTAGATGTAGCACGTAAAATTTTAATTTTAGCTCGTGAAAGCGGTGCTAAAATGAATTTAGAAGATATTGAAAATATCTCTTTCTTACCAAAATCTAGCTTAGAAGCCGATTCTATTGAAGACTTTAAAAAGACATTAATAAAAGAAGCTGCACATTTTGAAGCCATCAAAGAAAAAGCGGCTGCCAACAATGCTGAATTAAAATATGTGGCAGAGTTTGTAAATGGAAAAGCAAATGTTTCTTTACAAGAAGTAGATAGCAAACACCCGTTTTCTAACTTACAAGGAAGTGATAACATTGTGTTATTCTTTACAGAAAGATATCCAGAGTATCCTTTAATTGTAAAAGGTGCAGGTGC
>CALHCC010000041.1 GCA_937930675.1 uncultured Flavobacteriaceae bacterium | reverse complement strand
GAAATTAAAACACTAAAAATTCCTGTTACAGAAAACGACAGAGGTGGCTTTGCTGTAAAATGGCATTGGGTGCAGCACAATCATTTAGAGAGTGGAGTTGTTAATATTTCGGTTCCTTATCCGTCTAAAGATTTAGCCATTGAAACGTTAACATTTAGAGACTTACTAGAACCTGGAGCCAAACAAAAGTGGCGTTTTAAAATAAAAGGACCTCATCAAGAAAAGGTATCGGCAGAAGTTTTAGCTTCTATGTACGATGCTTCTTTGGATCAGTTTGCAACTCATGCTCTTAATTTTAATCCTATTCAATTGCCTGTTTATAGAACCTATCACCAGATAACAAGCTACACTAATTTTAGTAGTTCAACTTGTAAAATAACAGAAGGATACAGGAATTTTCAGCATCATCTAAAATATGATAAAGATGACTTTAATTGGTTTGGATTTAATATTGATAATAATAGATGGGTAAACAGACGTTATTTGCAGAGTATTCGTTATGCAAAGGCTTCAATCAGTAAATACAGGGATAAGTCTATATCAAAAGGCAAAATAAAAATTACGCTTTTAGATTCTTTTGAAAATGAACCAATGATAGGGGTAACAATTAGTGATGGAAAAAACGAGTTTATATCGGATTTTGATGGGAATACTTTGATTACTGTAAAGCCCAAAACAGAATTAAAGTTCACTTATTTAGGTTACGAAACGTATACACTGAAAGTAGATAAAAAATATAATATGTATGTAGTTCGAATGACAAAAGATTCTAATACTTTAGAAGAAGTGGTTGTTATTGGTTATGGTTCTACAAAAAAGAAAGAAGTTACGGGGGCTATTTCAAGAATTTCAGTACCACAAAATGATGATTCAGGAGCTATCACTATAAGAGGAGTTTCTTCTTTAGCAGGAAATAACAACCCCTTGTATGTTGTAGATGGTATAGTTGTAGAGGGAAATCCTAATTTATCTCCAGAAGAAATAGTTTCTATAGATGTTTTAAAAGATGCTGCAGCTACCTCTATTTACGGATCAAGAGCAACCAATGGTGTTATTATCATTAATTCTAAAGCAGGGTCAAAAACAAAGATATCTAGCCAAAAACTAAATAACGTAAAAGCTAGAACTAATTTTAACGAAACTGCCTTTTTCTTTCCACAGTTAAGAACTAACGAAAAAGGAGAGGTGTCTTTTGAGTTTACCATGCCAGAAGATTTAACAAAGTGGAAGTTACAATTGGTAGCACATGATAAAACCTTAAATACAGGAACCAAAACCCTAACCACCGTAACCCAAAAGCAATTAATGGTCATTCCTAACATGCCTAGGTTTTTAAGAGAGGGAGATGCTATGGTACTTAGTACTAAAATAGCCAATCTTAGCAAAGAACTGCAAGAAGGAAGTGTAAAATTAGAGTTAATCAACCCAATAACAGGTAAAAATGTAGATGCTATCTTTCAGAACCATCAAGCGGTTCAAAATTTTTCGGTAGCAAAAGACGGTAATACTTCGGTTTCTTGGCAGGTGAAAATACCAGAAACCATCGCTGCTGTGCAGTATAAAATAGTGGCGGCTAGTAAACATTTTTCTGATGGAGAGCAAAATGTACTTCCTATTTTATCTAACAGAATGTTAGTTACGGAAACATTGCCATTGTGGGTAAACGGAGGTCAAAGTAAAACGTTTACGTTAGCTGGTTTAAAAAACAACACTTCACAAGGTTTAAAACACCATCAATTAAGTTTAGAAATAACGAGTAATCCTGCCTGGTATGCAATACAAGCATTGCCCTATTTAATGGAGTATCCTTATGAGTGTGCAGAGCAAACTTTTTCTAGATATTATGCCAATCAGTTAGCAAGCCATATGGTAAATAGCAATCCTAAAATAAAAGAGGTATTTAAACAATGGGAAACTTCAGAAACATTGCTAAGTAATTTGGAGAAAAATACAGCCTTAAAATCAATAATCATAGAAGAGACTCCATGGTTAAGAGATGCGCAATCGGAAACGGAACAAAAAAAGCGTATGGCTCTGCTGTTTAATTTGTCTAAAATGGAAACTAATTTAAAAAGTGCTGTTAAAAAATTAGATCAAATGCAAATGTCTAATGGAGGTTTTCCTTGGTTTAAGGGGGCAAACTATGCAAATAGATACATTACACAACATATTGTACAAGGATATCATCATCTTAAAAAATTAGGAGTTGCTATAGATAACCATCGTCTTGAAAAAATGATAGACAAAGCCCAAAATTATTTAGACAATGAATTCATCAAAAGTTATGATTTCCTTTTAGAACAAGCTGATAGACTAAAACAATTGGCAAAAACTAAAAAAGAAGGAATACAAGCAGCTCAAAATTATATGAGTAAAAAACACCTAGATAGTTTCCAATTACAATACTTGTATGTGCTGAGTTTTAATCCAAATAAAGAATTAAAAGGTAAGTCAAAAGAAGCGGTTTTATATTATACCCAACAGGCAGCAGTATTTTGGAAAGAAGAAACCTTATATCATAAAGGAATGATTGCCTTAATTTGTCATCGAAATAACAACGATAACATTACTCAAAATATTCTAAATTCTTTAAAAGAAACGAGTGTATTAAACGAAGAAATGGGTCGATATTGGAAAGAGAATCAATCCAGTTGGCTTTGGTATCAAGATCCAATAGTTACACAAAGTTTATTAGTTGAAGTATTTTCTGAAATAACAGATAATACTTTAGTAGTTGATGAATTAAAACAATGGTTGTTAAAAAATAAACAGGTACAGCAATGGAAAACTACCAAAGCCACTACCGAGGCCGTTTATGCATTGTTGCTACAAGGTTCAGACTGGTTGTCTGTAACAGAAACTGTAGAGGTAAAAATTGGAGGAGAACCCATTCCTAAAGCTAAAATGGAAAACGTAACGGTAGAAGCAGGTACGGGCTACTATAAAACACATTGGAAGGCCGATGAAATTACCAACAATTTGGCTACTGTAACTTTAACCAAAAAAGGAAAAGGAATTGTTTGGGGTGGTTTGTATTGGCAGTATTTTGAGGATTTAGATAAAATTAAGCAAGCAGAAACCCCCTTACGTTTAAAGAAAGAGGTGTTTCTTAAAAAGAATACGGACAAAGGACCACTATTAACAACAATTAATAGTAACACAGCTTTAAAAGTGGGTGATTTGTTAACGGTAAGAATAGAATTGGCTACAGATAGAACTATGGAATTTATTCATATGAAAGATATGAGAGCTGCTGGTTTAGAGCCTACAGATGTCATCTCTAACTACAAATGGCAAGATGGTTTAGGCTATTATCAAACCGCAAAAGATACGGCTACACATTTCTTTTTTGATCGTATTAAAAAAGGAGTTTACATTTTTGAGTACGATGTAAGAGTGAATCATAAAGGAATATTTAGCAACGGAATTACAAATATAGAAAGCATGTATGCTCCAGAGTTTAGTAGCCATAGTAAAGGAATTAAAATTCAAGTAAATTGATGAGGTGCGTTTGTTTATCGGATGATTCGTTTACAAATCTAAAATCGTAAATAAACAAATCATCAACTCCACAAATAAACAATAGATAATGTATCTTTGAGCCCACAAAAATGAGTAATATGGACTTAAATGTAATCCCAAAAATAAAACACGCAAATAGCGATAATTTTTTCTTATTAGCAGGACCTTGTGCTATAGAAGGAGAAGATATGGCTTTAAGAATTGCAGAAAAAGTAGTGGCTATTACCAATAAATTAAACATTCCTTATGTGTTTAAAGGAAGTTTTAAAAAAGCAAATAGATCACGTATTGATAGTTTTACAGGAATAGGTGATGAAAAGGCATTGAAAATATTACGTAAAGTTTCTGAAACTTTTGATGTACCTACGGTTACAGATATTCATGAAATTTCTGATGCCGAAAAAGCCGCAGCATATGTGGATGTATTACAAATTCCTGCGTTTTTAGTTCGTCAGACTGATTTAGTAGTTGCGGCAGCCAAAACAGGTAAGGTGGTAAATTTAAAGAAAGGACAATTTATGAGTCCTGGAGCTATGCAACATGCAGTACAAAAAGTAAAAGATGCAGGTTCTGACAAAGCATGGGTGACAGACAGAGGAACTATGTTTGGATACCAAGACATGATTGTAGATTTTAGAGGCATTCCAGAAATGAAGCAGTTTGCTCCTACGGTTTTAGATGTAACCCATTCGTTACAACAACCAAATCAAACAAGTGGCGTAACGGGAGGAAGACCCGATATGATTGGAACCATTGCTAGAGCAGGTATTGCAGCGGGAGTAGATGGATTGTTTATAGAAACACATTTTGATCCAGCAAACGCAAAATCAGATGGTGCAAATATGTTAAATATAAATTATCTAGAAAAGTTATTAACGGACTTATCTGCAATTAGAAAAGTAATCAATACGTTATAAAATATAATTAACCATATATGAAAGCTAAAATGATTCTTTAAAGTTTCATATATAGTTATTATTTATCTCTTTAGTTTACGAATTAAATCTTCTAATCCGTTTAGTTTTAATTCGTAAACCAAAGCCATCATTTTTCCTAAAGTACCTTTAGGAAATCCTTTGTTTTTATACCAAACAATATAGTGTTCAGGTAAATTTATCAAATCGTAGTTTTTATACTTTCCAAAAGGCATTTTGGTATTGGCAAGTTTAATTAAATACTCTTGATTAGATAAATTAGTCATATTTTGTAATTGGTATATGTTTTGAACGGATAAATATATACATTTGCAATCTTCTTTGAAATTTTGGGGACGACTGGTTTTGACAGCGAGGTCAATTAACTAGTAAGCATGTCGAGAGATGGAGCTCATTCTCGTAAATCGAGGTTCCAAAACAATAAACGGTGAAGAATCTTTCGCCATGGCTGCCTAATTTCCGAATTATAGTAGGAACTGGCCTCGGCTCACAAGGTGAGCAAGCTATGCATCTCCTGTAAGCGCTGATAGACCGCGTGCAATTTAGAGATGTCGTAAAAGTCTAAATAGGAACTATATAACTTAGCTATATTTCCGAAATTAAATAAGTTAAGCCTAGTGTAGGTGGTTTTTGGCCAGCCCTAGGACGAAAACCTAATTAAAAACTAAGCATGTAGAAAGCTACGCGATTGCTCGTTTGGACCCGAGTTCGATTCTCGGCGTCTCCACTATTAAAATCCCTTATAAAGTTAACTTTATAAGGGATTTTGTTTGATATATAGACTAAAAAAGCACTTAAACAATCGAATCGTTTAAGTGCTTTTAAATTATAAGGCTATAGATGAATTATATTTCTATTCTTCTGTTGCTTCTTCTGTTGCTTTAGCTGCGTTACGAGACATTCTTACTTG
>CALHCC010000040.1 GCA_937930675.1 uncultured Flavobacteriaceae bacterium | reverse complement strand
AAAATGAAAATATTATCCACTAAAAAATTAACAGAATCGCAACAAAACCTATGTAGAGGTTTTGAGGTAGAGGAAGTACCGATGATAAAAATATCATTTGGAGAGAATTTTAAAGTTGATACCTCTGTAACCCATGCTATTTTTACGAGTGCAAATAGTGTAAAATCTGTATTTGAAATTCATCAAAATAAGACAGATACGTTTGATACCGTATATTGTGTAGGAAATAAAACACAATATTTGTTAGAAAAACAAGGAATTAAAGTAGATTTTGTTGCAAACAACGGTGTAGAGCTAGCAGCGTTGTTGGTAGATAAATTTTCTAAAAACACAACGGATTTAAAGCAAGTAAATTGGTTCTGTGGAAATTTAAGAAATAATGAGTTACCTTCTATTTTAGCAGAAAATGGAGTGTTGGTAACGGAGTATTTAGTATACCAAACAGAATTAATACCCCAAAAATTAGATAAAGAGTACGATGCAATTTTGTTTTACAGTCCGTCAGGTATAAAAAGTTATAGAAAACAAAATAGCGTAACAAATGTACCTGTAATATGTATAGGAGTAACCACAGCAACGGAAGCAATACAACATTTTGAAAACGTGTACATGGCAGATGAGATTAGTGTAGAATCTGTAATAGAAAAAGCTATTGAAGTACTTAATATAGAGAAAAGATAAAGTCAAAGCATAGCCAAAAGTTAATGGCAAAAAACAAAAGGCTAATAAAAATGAATAGAACAAGACGATTAAGAAAAACAGAAGGAATCAGAAGATTGGTAAGAGAAAACAAACTTACAGTTGATGATTTAATCTATCCATTATTTATAGAAGAAGGAACAGATATAGAAAAAGAAATTGTTTCTATGCCGGGAATTTTTCGTTTTTCGTTAGATAGAATTTCTAAAGAATTAGATGAGGTGGTTGACTTAAACATTCCAGCAGTCTTGTTATTTGGAATTCCTACTCAAAAAGATTGTGAGGGTACCGAAACATGGAATGATAATGGAATTATGCAACAAGCGGTTCGATTCATAAAAAAGAACTATCCAAATTTGTATGTAATTACAGATGTTTGTTTTTGTGAATATACAGATCATGGACATTGTGGAATTATCAATAATAATGATGTAGATAACGATGCTACTTTAGTAAACTTGGCAAAACAAGTAATATCTCATGCCAAAGCAGGGGTAGATATGGTAGCCCCATCGGGGATGATGGATGGTACGGTAGAAACCATTAGAGAGGCTTTGGATAATAGCGGATATCCTAATTTGCCAATTATGGGGTATTCTGTAAAATATGCATCGGCATTTTATGGTCCTTTTAGAGATGCAGCAGATTCTGCTCCTACATTTGGAGATAGGAGAACGTATCAAATGGATCCATCCAATAGGTTAGAAGGACATAGAGAAGCCTCTTTTGATGATGAAGCAGGAGTAGATATCTTAATGGTAAAACCTGCATTATCGTATTTAGATATTATTAGAGACTTAAAAGAAGATTTTGATAGACCGATTGCTTGTTACAATGTAAGCGGAGAATATGCCATGGTAAAAGCAGCAGCAGAAAAGGGTTGGATTGATGGAGAAAGAGTAATGATGGAATCTTTATTATCTATGAAAAGAGCGGGAGCAGATATTATTATAACTTACTTTGCAAAAGAAGTAGCTAAATTATTAAAAAAATAGTATATAGTGTAAAGTAAGCAGTCTAACCAATTTTTAGAACTGTTACTGACTACTTAGTACTTAATACTCAATACTAATAAAACATGAACTTTAACAACTCAGAACAATTATATAAAAAAGGGTGTGAACATTTGGTAGGTGCGGTTAACTCACCCGTAAGAGCATTTGCTTCTGTAGGAGGGAACCCTTTGTTTATAGATAAAGCCAAAGGAGCTTACATAAAAGATGTTGATGGTAATAAATATATTGATTTAGTACTTTCTTATGGACCAATGATTTTAGGGCATAGAAATAAAAAAGTAGAGAAAGCTGTTTCTAGAGCTTTAAAAAAAGGATATTCTTTTGGAGCTTCTACCAACGCAGAAATTACGTTGGCTAAAATTGTTTGTGATGCTTTTCCTGGAATGGATAAAGTTCGTTTTGTAAATTCTGGAACCGAAGCAGTGTTAAGTGCTATCCGCTTGGCTAGAGCACATACGAATAAAGATAAAATTGTAAAGTTTTCGGGATGTTATCACGGACATATGGATGCGATGTTGGTAGCCGCAGGATCAGGATTGGCAACCTTAAGTTTACCAGGCTCTAAAGGAGTGCCTGCACAAGCGGTAGAAAATACCTTAATAGCAGAATATAACAATTTAGAAAGTGTAAAAGCACATTTTGAAAAACACAACGATATTGCTGCGGTTATTTTAGAACCCGTAACAGGAAACATGGGAGTAGTACAACCTACGGATGAGTTTATTAAAGGTTTGCGAAAAATAACAAAAGAGCATGGGGTACTCTTAATTTGTGATGAGGTAATGACAGGGTTTCGTTCTAAATTTGGTGGAGCTCAAGAAATTATAGGAATAGAGGCAGATATTACTTGCTTAGGAAAAGTAATTGGAGGAGGTTTTCCGGTAGGTGCTTATGGTGCTCGTAATGAAATTATGGAAAATGTAGCTCCGTTAGGAGGTATGTATCAAGCAGGTACTTTATCAGGAAATCCAATAGCAATGGCTGCAGGAATTTCTACATTAACAGAATTAAAAAAACAAAATCCATATAATAAGTTTAACGTAGTTGCAGAAAGAATCGAAGGGTTTTTGTTGAAATCGGCAAAGAAATACGGTGTTGCGTTAACGGTAAATAGATTCGGATCGATGATTAATCCTTTCTTTACTGCTACAGAAGTAAAGAATTTTACAGATGCACAAACCTCGGATACTTCTAAGTTTGCGAAGTTCTTTTGGGCAATGATAGAAAATGGAGTGTTCTTACCACCTTCTCAGTTCGAAGCTTGGTTTTTATCCTCTTCTTTAACCATTAGAGAAATGAAAAAATTAGAGATTGCGATTGATGCTTCTATGAAGTTGGTAGCAAATAGTGTTAATTGATAAAAGATTAGTAGTAAAAAGTAAAACGATTTTTATAGTAATGCATAATTTTAGAGAGTTAAATATTTGGAAAATATCGAAAAATTTTTGTAAAGAAATTTATAGAGTTTCTAATACTTTTCCTAAGTCCGAACTTTATGGATTAACAAGTCAATTAACTAGAGCATGTGTGTCTATTCCCTCTAATATAGCCGAAGGGTGTGGTAGAGAGACAAGTAAAGATACTGCTAGATTTATTACAATTGCAATTGGATCTGCTTACGAAGTAGAAACACAATTAATTATAGCTTCTGAGATAGATTTTTTAAATAATGATGATTATAATGAATTATTAAATACAATTCATCACATACAAAAAATGCTATATAATTTTAGAAAAACATTAAAATAAGATAGGTAATAGTCTTTTTACTTTTTACCCAATATCATAATACTTATATGAAAAACGACTTATACTTAAGAGCCTTAAAAGGAGAAACTGTTGAAAGACCTCCTGTATGGATGATGAGACAAGCTGGAAGATATTTACCAGAGTTTCAAGAAATAAAAAAGAAATACGATTTTTTTACACGTTGCCAAACTCCAGAGTTAGCAGCAGAAATTACAGTACAACCTATCCGTAGATATGGAATGGATGCTGCTATTTTATTTTCGGATATTTTAGTGATTCCACAAGCCATGAATATTGAGGTGGAGATGAAAAATGGAATTGGGCCTTGGTTGCCAAATCCTATTAAAAATATTCAGGATGTTGAAAAAGTAATCGTTCCAAATATTGATGAGACTTTAGGGTATGTATTAGATGCTATTAAGTTGACCAAAGAAATGTTGAATGATGAAATTCCATTAATTGGTTTTGCAGGTTCTCCATGGACTATATTGTGTTATTGTATACAAGGTCAAGGATCTAAAAACTTTGATAAAGCCAAAGAGTTTTGTTTTACGCAGCCTTTAGCAGCACACACATTGTTGCAAAAAATTACAGATACAACTATAGCTTATCTAAAGAAAAAAGTAGAAGCAGGTGTAAATGCTGTTCAAGTTTTTGATTCTTGGGGAGGAATGTTATCTCCAGTAGATTATCAAGAATTTTCTTGGAAGTACATCAATCAAATTATAGAAGCGTTAAAAGACGATGCTCCTGTAATTGCTTTTGGTAAAGGATGTTGGTTTGCGTTAGAAGAAATGTCTAAGTCAAACGCATCTGCGTTAGGAGTAGATTGGACCATTACGCCAGAATGGGCTCGTAAATTAACAGGAGGAAATATTACTTTACAAGGTAATTTTGATCCTACTCGTTTATTCTCGCCACCCGCAGAAATTAAAAAGCAGGTAAAAATCATGATTGATGCCTTTGGAAAAGATAAGTATATTGTAAACTTGGGACACGGTATTTTACCAAATATAGGTCTAGAGAATGCTGGAGCGTTTATAGAGGCTGTAAAAGAATATGGGAATTAGTATCTGGTATTAAGTATCAGGTATCTAGTAAAAATGGAGTAAAAGTCTTGTTACTTGCTACTCACTACTTGATACTTAAAAAAATGAAAGAACAATTTTATCAATACATACAAAAGTTACAAGATACCATTTGTGCGGGTTTAGAGGCTGTAGATGGGCAAGCTAAATTTGTAGAAGACTTATGGGATAGACCCGAAGGTGGAGGTGGAAGAACACGTGTAATTACCAATGGAAAAGTGTTTGAAAAAGGAGGTGTTAATATATCTTCTGTGCATGGTAAGTTGCCAGAAGCAATGCAAAAAAGTTTTGGTGTTTCGGACTCCGAATTTTATGCTTGTGGTTTAAGTCTGGTTATTCATCCTACAAATCCAATGGTTCCTACGGTACATGCCAATTGGCGATATTTTGAAATGTATGATGATAAAGGAAATGTTGTGACACAATGGTTTGGAGGAGGACAAGACTTAACACCTTACTATTTGTTTAATGAAGATGCAACTCATTTTCACTCAACATGTAAAAAAGCATGTGATGTTCACAATCCTACTTTTTACCCTACTTATAAGAAAAAATGTGATGAATACTTTTGGAATGCTCATAGAAACGAGGCTAGAGGTATAGGAGGTTTGTTTTTTGACTATTGTAAGCCAACCCAACAAATGTCTTTAGAGCAATGGTACCGTTTTGTTACAGAAGTAGGAGATAGCTTTTTAGAAAGTTATGTACCTATTGTAAACAAACGAAAAGATTTAGCCTACACTAAAGAGCAGAGAGATTGGCAAGAAGTAAGACGTGGACGTTATGTAGAATTCAATTTGGTTCATGATAGAGGAACTCTATTTGGGTTAAAAACAAATGGTAGAATAGAATCTATATTAATGAGTTTACCTCCACATGTACAATGGCATTATTGTCATGAACCCAAAGCAGGTAGTTGGGAAGAGAAATTAATTAAAGTATTAATGAATCCTGTTGATTGGGTTTAATTGAGCACGGAAAATCAATAATTAATTTGTAGATTCTTATAAAACACAATTAATAATTGATTTTAAAAGCCGTTTTGTTTTAATAAAGTACTTTATAGTTTAGGGTAAAATAGACGTAGAGAAACAAAAAGTATATGGTTAAGTACATTTAATATATAAATTTTACATTCTTTTGTTAAGTATCTAAAAAAACTCTAAGAGTAGAAACACGAAAGAATCAAATTAGTAAAAAAATGATGAAAAAAATTAGTATTGCATTATTTATATTGATCGCTCAATTAAGTACTGTTTATAGCCAAGTTGTTAATGTATCCGATTATGGAATCAAACCTGGTAAAGATGTAACATTAGAGTTGAATCAATTAATAAAATCGTTAAAAGGAAAAAAAGATGTAACGCTTTTTTTTCCTAAGGGGCAGTATGAGTTTTACCCAGAAAACGCGATAGAAATGTATAGAGCTGTTACGAATCACGATAATAGTTTAAAGAAATTAGCATTTCCTATTTTTGGATTTGAGAATTTTACGTTAGATGGTAACGGGTCTACGTTTATGTTTCATGGTAAAATTTGTCCTATTACAGTTGAATACGGAAATAAGACGACACTTAAAAACTTTACAATAGATTGGGAAACATCATTTGTAAACGAACTAAAAGTAGTGAGCAATGATGTTCAAAGTAACTCATTTACAGCAGAAGTAAATAGAGGAGAAACCAAGTTTGAGGTTAAAAAGAATGAAATTTATTTTCAACATTACAATTGGCAGGATCCTATAGGACAAAACATGGCATTTGATCCTAAAACCAAAGCTCCTATTTGGAATACAGCAAATTATAGATTAAAAACGTGGGACTGGGATAAAGGGACTAAGAAAGTAGTTAAGCTAGATAATAAAACAGCTAAGTTTACAAATTATACCAAAGTAACACCTCCAGTAGGTACTGTCTATGCGACTTATGGATCTTCACCGGGAGGAAACAGATTTGCACAAGCCATTCATTTATCGCAAACAAATAATACTTTTATAGAAAATGTAACGATCTATGCAGCCGGTGGAATGGGCTTAATCGCAGAACGATGTGAGAATATTACGTTAAATAAATTAAGTATTACTGCTCGTGCTGATAGAAACATGTCTACTAGAGCCGATGCCACTCATTTTTTAGCTTGTAAAGGATTGATAAAAATGGAAAATTGTTTGTTAGAGCATATGTTGGATGATGGAATTAATGTACACGGAGCCTATGTAAAAGTAGCAAAGTATTTAGGGAACAATCAATTTATTTGTGAGACAAGTCATGTACAACAAATGGGCTTTCTTTTTGGAGAAGCAGGAGATAAAATTATGTTAACTTCAAGAGAAACGGTATTGCCTGTTTTTGAGACTACCATTAAAGAAGCAACTTATTTAAATGAGCAGAGGATTTTAATTACGGTTTCTAGCATGCCAGAAAAATTACCATCAGGTTTACTTTCTATAGAAAACTTAACGTGGAATCCAGATGTAGAATTAAGAAACAATACCATAAGAGACAATAGAGCGAGAGCAGCTTTAATTACTACCAAAGGAAATGTACTGATAGAAAATAACTACTTTTCTTCTCAAATGCACGGTATTTTAATAGAAGGAGATAATAAAAAGTGGTACGAATCAGGAGGAGTAAAAAATATTGTGATTAAAGACAATACTTTTGATAATATTGGATATGGTAATCGTAACTATTACCCATTATTTGCAGCTCCAATGTTAACACCTAAGCAAAAATTAGGAGACAAAAAATTCCATCACAATATTACATTTAGCAATAACACAATCAAGAGTTTTAATGGAAACCTAGTACATGCGTTGTCTGTTAAAAAATTAAGAGTAGAAGAAAATACGGTTGTTTTTGATAAAAAATATCCTAAAGTAAATAAATACTCATCTATCGATATAAATTACTGTGAAGACGTAAGTATTCAGAAGAATAAATACAAAGGTTTTGATTGGAAACACAAAATTGAAACTAAACAAAATACAACCAACGTTGTAATTAAGAAGAATAAAGGAATTACGAAATAAATAGCTTTGTTGGTTGATGAATTGTTAGTTAAAAGTTAAATAGTTTACATTTTATGTTGTGTAAAGTGTAAACTATTTGATTTTTATTAAATTTGTAATCCTTTCTTAACTTAAAAACCTTAAATGAAGAGTATTTTAACAATATTTTTAATTGTTTGTGTAAAATCGTTTTCCCAGTCTAAACCCAATATTGTGTTGCTTTTTGTAGACGATTATGGTTGGTCTGATGTAGGTTTTAGAAACAATTCGTTTAAAACACCTCATATAGATCAGTTAAAAAAACAAAGTTTAAATTTTCAAAGAGCCTATATTCCAACACCTACCTGTAGTCCTAGTAGATTGTCTTTGTTAACAGGTAAAGAAGCGGTGCGTTTACAAATGGTTCGTCATATAGCTTTAGATCCAGAACGTCCTCATGCAAAATTTGGAACATGGAAAAAAGACCCTGTTCAAATGCCTTCGTTAAATTACTTACCGTTACCAGAAACTACGTATGCAGAAGTCTTAAAAAACTATGGATATTACAATCATTTTATAGGAAAGTGGCATTTAGGACATACGGGACGTTATCCAGTAGACCAAGGGTTTGATTCTGAATTTGGAACTACAAATGCAGGACATCCTAAGAGCTATTATTATCCGTTTTTTAAACAAAAAGAGGATCCTAGAGATTTTTTAAAAAAATATCAAAAAGGAGATTATTTAACAAATGTATTAACAGATGGAGCTGTAAATTTTATTAAAAATTATAAAAAACAACAACCTTTTATGTTGTCATTTTGGTATTATTCAGTACACGGACCTTCTGTAGGTAGAAAAGATTTACTAAAAAAATATCAAGAGAAAGGAATTAAAGGTAAATATGCACACCATCATGCTATGGTAGAAGCTATGGATGCATCCGTAGGACGTGTAAGAAAAGCTTTAACAGATAAAGGGATTGCAGAGAATACCGTAATTATTTTACTTTCGGACCAAGGAGGAGCGTTTTCTAATGCACCTTTAAGAGGCGGTAAAAAAGGAGGAGATACTTTAGCAGAAGGAGGAGCAAGAGTTCCATTGATGATTCTTTACCCAGGAATTACAAAACCGAATACAGAATCTTTAATCCCTGTTCAATCGATAGATATTTTCCCTACAGTTATAGAAATTGCATCGGGTAAAAAATATAAGAACAAAAATATTCAAGGAGTGAGTTTAATGCCTTTGTTACAAGGAAAAACACTTAAGAAAAGAAGTTTGTTTGGCTTTAGAAGCTACGAAGATCAATACGCTTCTATTATTAAAGGAGATTGGAAATTAATTAAATACCATTCCGGAAAGTATCAATTGTACAATGTAACTAAAGATCAAAGTGAAAAGAACAATTTGATAGGAAAAGGGTTAAAGATTGAAAAGAAGTTAAAAAAAGATTTATTAAAATGGGAGCAAGAGGCCGTACCTACTTTTAGTAATGATCAATTAAAAATACAAGAAGACAAATTAGTTAGTTATGAATAAAATTAAGGTTTTTGGAATACTATGTTTCACTTTTTTGATGTCTTGTGCTAAAGAAAAATCATTAAAGGAGGAGTTTAAACAATCAAAAAAGCCCAATATTATTATTTTATTAGCAGATGATTTAGGTTATGGAGAGTTAGGTTCTTATGGTCAGAAAAAGATTAAAACTCCGTTTTTAGATAATATTGCGAATAAAGGGTTAAGATTTACGAATTTTTATGCAGGAACCTCTGTCTGTTCTCCTTCTAGAGCTGTGTTAATGACGGGCTTACATACAGGGCATACCAATATTAGAGGAAACAAAGGTCTTACAGATGATAAACGTTGGGATAGAATATCGTTAAAAAAATCAGAAATTACGATTGGAGAGGTTTTGCAAAAAGCAAATTATCAAACGGCAATGATTGGGAAATGGCATTTAGGTTTGCCAGAAGATACTTCTACTTGGGCAAAAGGAAGAGGTTTTGATTATGCTGTACAAGAACAATGGGGGAAAGATAAAAATGGAAAAGAAATAGATGAACGTGTACATTGGGTAAATAATAATCAAGATGCTGTTTTTTATAACTATAACAACTATAAATGTTTAGATGAATTTAGAACCAATTTTGCTTTAGACTTTTTAAAGAAAAAAAAGAAAAATCAACCTTTCTTTTTGTATATGTCTTACAGAATTCCACATGCTCATGAATTTTTCTTGAGTAAAAACGATTTGTATGCAGATAAAATGGAAATGTGGCCAGAAATAGAAAGAAGACACGCGGCTAGAATTACCATGTGGGATGCGCAAGTAAAACGATTGTTTGATAAATTAGAGGCTAATGGGGATTTAGAAAATACCTTAATTATTATTACGAGCGATAACGGACCTCATAATGAGAATCATCATAAGTATCAATTTTTTAACAGTTCGGCAGGACTAAAAGGCTATAAAAGAGATTTGTACGAAGGAGGTATAAGAGTGCCTATGATTGCGTATTGGAAAGGAAAGATAAGAGAAGGAAAAACTACGAATTTTCAGGCTGCATTTTATGACATTATGCCTACATTGGCAGACGTTGCAAATACAGAAATTCCTAAAAATATTGATGGAATGTCTATATTGCCAGAATTGTTAGGGAAATCTCAAAAAAAACATGATTTTTTATATTGGGAAATTCAAGAAGGACGTTCTGTAAAAGGCTTTAAACAAGCCACCAGAATAGGAAAATGGAAAGCTGTAAGGTATCAAGATAAATACCATACAGAACTGTATGATTTAGAAAAAGATAGTTATGAAACAAAGGACGTTTCTAATCAACACCCTAATTTGGTAGCAAAAGCAAATCAAATTTTTAAACAAGAAAGCGTAAAAAACAAACATTATCCATACTCAGGAGGAGTATTTAAAAAATAATTTAAGATGAGAAAAAACATAAAAATTACATTAGTATTTACATTATTAAGTACTTTTCTTTTTGCCCAAAAGAAACCCAATATTATTTGGATTATGGCAGAAGATATGAGTACAGATTTAGAGTGTTATGGTTTTCCGGATGTAAAAACACCACATTTAAATAAAATGGCTACGGAAGGAATTCGTTTTAACAATGCTTTTGTAACCAATCCTATTTGTTCTCCAAGTAGATCTTCTATGATGTTAGGTACACATCAAATAGCATCTAACACGCATCACCACAGAAGTAATAGAAAAGTACCTTTAAACAAAAAATATACTCCATTTACACAATTGTTGCGAGAAGCAGGTTATACTACTGTTTTAGGAAATCATAGTGTGTTACATAAAGGAAGAAAAATAGATGTAAACTTTAAACACAAGGCTATAGGAGCATGGGATGGTGTTACAAAATTTGGTTTATTTGATAAATTTGATCATTTTGAGAATGATGGGAAACCATTTTTTGCTCAAATACAATTAGCTGTTACGCACAGAGGACATTGGTGGGATGAGATTAGAGAAAAATCAAAACACCCTCAAGATCCAAACAAAGTTACCTTACCACCTTATTTGGCAGACCATCCAGCAGTACGATTAGATTGGGCTAAATACTTAGATCAAATAGAGTATATGGATGATGAAGTTGGAATGATTTTTAAGGAATTAGAAGAGAAAGGACTAGCAGACAATACCGTGGTTATTTTTATAGGAGATAACGGACGTTGTAATATTAGAGGTAAAGGGTATTTACAAGATACAGGATTAAGAATTCCTTTATTAGTTCATTACCCTAAAACTATTAAAGCAGGACAAATAAGTGATAAAGTGGTTTCTGCAACAGATATTACAGCTACTATTTTAGAATTTGCAGGTGTAAAAGTGCCTAGCTTTATGACAGGTCAACCTATTTTTAATAAAAAGTTTGATAGAAAGTATGTATATGGAGCTAGAGATTTATGGGATGAAATAGAAGAAAAATCTAGAGCAATTACTTCTGGAGAGTGGTCGTACATTAGAAATGAAAAACCAGAAGTTCCTTACGATGCACATCAAGCGTATTTAGAATTTTATAGACCTGCAGTACATATTATGAGAGATTTGTACAAAAAAGGAAAATTAAATAAAAATCAAAAACCGTTTTTTGAACCGCAAAAACCTAAAGAAGAGTTATACAACTTAAAAGAAGATCCTCATCAATTGGTAAACTTAGCAGAGAATCCTAAATATGCTAAAGTGTTAAAAAAATTAAGAAAAGACATTAAGTGTTTTGATAAAAAAATAACACCAGTAGATACTGTTTATCAGCCTCAAATAATGTATGGTCCAGATATGATGAAGTGGTTAAAATCTGAAAAACCAGAAGATTATAAAAGAATGCAAAATGGAGAAGAAATAGGGTACGGTAAATTCTCTAGAATGTATAAAAAAGCAAAGAAAAAACAATCACAATTATAAATATTAGATGAAAACAATTATTCATAATATAGCAGTAGTTGCCGTTTCTTTACTAATGTTGGTTTCTTGTAGCTCGTCCTCAAAAAGCGAAGCTAAACAAGGTAAGTTTTCCATTAACAAAGCGTGGAAGTTTAAAAAATTAACAAAAGAAGCAGCAGAAAAAGATTTTGAATTAGAACTTTTTAACGATGAAGGATGGGATGATGTAGCCTTGCCACATACAGCCAATGTAGAACCTAAAATTGTAAATAGTCAATGGCAAGGAATCTGTTGGTACAGAAAAAAATTAGAAGTAGCTACGTTTGATGCTTCTAAGAAATATTTCATAGAATTTGAAGCAGCGATGAACTTTGCCAAAGTTTGGATTAATGGAAAATTAGTGCAAACACATCAAGGAGGATATTTGCCTATTGTAATAGATGCTTCTAAACATTTAAAAAAGGGAGTAAATACCATAGCGATACGCTTAGATAATAGAGACAATCCGTTAACAGGACCTAAACCTTTACGAATATTAGATTTTAATATGTTTGGAGGTTTGTATAGAAACGCTTGGTTAATTGTAAAAGACAATGTGTACATTACACATGCAGCTATTGCAAACAAAATTGCTGGCGGAGGTGTTTTTATTACAACTCCTAAAGTTTCTAAAGAAGAATCTGTAGTAACTATCAAAACCAATGTAGCCAATCAAAGTAAAAACTCAACGGTAGTTACCGTAGAAAATATTATTTTATTTGATGGTAAAGAAGTTAAAAAAATGACTTCTGAAAAGATGAGTATTGATGTAGATAAAGAGATAGATATTACTGCAACGGTTTCTTTAAACGATGTTGCTTTGTGGTCTCCATCACACCCAAATTTATACACAGTAGAAACAAAGGTGTTAAAAGATGGAAAAGTAATAGATCAAGCTTCTCATAAAATTGGAGTTAGAGAATTTACATTTAAAGATGAGCAGTTGTATATCAACGGAGTTAAAACATTTTTAAGAGGAGTAAATCGTCATCAAGAATATCCTTTTGTGGGGTATGCCATGTCAGACAATGCTCAATATAGAGATGCTAAAAAAATTAAAGATGGTGGTTTTAACTACATAAGATTGTCTCATTATCCACAATCTCCAGCGTTTATGGATGCTTGTGATGAATTAGGAATTGTAGTGATTGATGCTATTTTAGGTTGGCAATATTATGCAGATAACGATGATTTTAGAAATTACTGTTACAATTCTGCAAAACAATTAATTAGAAGAGATAGGAACAGACCCAGTGTATTGGCTTGGGAAGTATCGTTAAACGAGACTAAAATGCCTATCTTTTTTATGGAAAAATTAAAAGAAATTGTACATCAAGAATATCCAGGAGAAAACGTATATTCTTGTGGTTGGATGGATGATGTGTATGATATTTATTTACAGGCACGTCAGCACAGGATTTTACATCCACACGAGTTAAAAAAAGGACAACCTTATTCTGTTTCAGAATATGGAGATTGGGAGTACTACTCTAAAAATGCAGGATTAAACCAAGATGCACTGCCAAACAATTTAAGAGATGAGTTTAGTAGTAGACAAGCAAGAGGTTATGGAGAAGAACGATTAATGAGACAAGCATACAATGTACAAGAGGCTCACAACGATAATTTAGACACCAAAGCTTATTCTGATAGTTACTGGGTAATGTATGATTACAATAGAGGATATCACAATATGATAGAAGAATCTGGATTAATGGATGTGTTTAGATTGCCTAAATTTGGATATTACTTTTATCAAAGTCAAAGAGATGTACAAGAAGGATTGGTGTTAGAAATTGCTTCTTACTGGGATAAAAAATCACCATTAAACGTAAAAGTATATAGTAATTGTGAAGAAGTTGCTCTTTATTTAGATGATAAATTGGTAGCAAAACAAAAACCAGATTCTGATAAGAATAGTACCAACTTAAACCATCCACCTTTTACATTTAATTTCAAAAAATTTAAGGCAGGTACGTTAAAAGCAGTAGGGTTAATAGCAGGTAAAGAAGTAGAGACTACAGAAGTGAAAACTCCTGAAACTTCGGTAGACTTTAAAATATGGGTAGATGTTTCTGGTAAAAAACTGCAAGCTAACGTAAAAGACGTTGTTTTTGCTTACGTAGCGGCTGTAGATAAAAATGGAACGATACATCCAGATTATTCAGAGGAAATAGCATTGACTATTAAAGGAGAAGCAAAGCTGTTAAATGTAGAAAAAGTAAAAGCAGAAGCAGGAATAGCAACAGGAGTGTTAGAGATAGGAACTAAAAAAGGAACGATTACTTTAACAGCCAAAGCAGGATCACTTTCTAAAGAATTTACGTTTGATGTAAATTAGGAAACTGTAATTTATAAATAAATTTAATACTTAATTATAGAATGAAAAAAGATAAAATAACACGTCAGAACTCGATGAAGAAATTTTTATTTCTTTCCGTTTTCTCTCTAATCAGTTTGTTTGCACAAGCACAAACAAATACGCATTTGTTTAAACAGAATATTGCAGAAGATGCAACTCCTGAAGTTTTGAAAACTGTGCTGGGATTAAATAAAAATCAAGCCAATGAATTAAAGTTTGAAAAAGGAGTGTATCACTTTTATTCAGACAAAGCTTTGGAACAATTTTGTTACATTTCTAACCACGATGATTTAATGATTAGAACAGCGTTTCCAATTTCTGATTTTAAAACCATTACCATTGATGGACAAGGATCTACGTTTATCTTTCATGGAAAAATAATTCCTTTTTTAATAGATAAATCTAAAAACGTTACGGTTAAAAACGTAAATATAGATTGGGAAGTACCTTTTCATAGTGAAGGAGTAATTGTTGCAACAGACGAGAAAAACAAGACTTTTGATATGAGTATTTCTGATGAATATCCATATGTAATTAGAAACGAACAATTGTACTTTATTAAAGAGTATTATGAGCATACGTTAGGACAAGCAATTATGTACGATCCTAAACGTAAAGCAATTATGTTTGATACAGAAAGTCATACAGAATTAACTCAGTTTAAAAAAGCAACTGTTGCAAGAAACTTAGATAAAATAAAATACAAATATGAGTTTGATAAGCGTTCTAAATTCTTTGGACCTTTAAATAGAGAACAACGCTTAAAAGTAAAAGAATTAAAACCAGGTGTGGTAAGAGTGTTTAATCACAAACATAAAATGCCACCTGTAGGAATGGTGTTGGCTTGTAAAGGAGAGCAAAGTGTAAATAGAGTAGCACCTGCTTTTAGAGTAACGCATACAGAAGGTTTTGTAGGATTAAACGTGAATATTTTTCACGCAGGAGGAATGGGAATTATTGCCGAGAATTCTGCAGATTTAATCTTAGATAATTTTAACATTAAACCTTCTAACGGAAGAATGGTTTCTACAGCAGCAGATGCTACACATTTTGTAGGTTGTAGAGGTAAAGTGGTGTTAAAAAATTCAACGTTCAATAATCAGTTAGACGATGCAATGAATGTACACGGAACGTATCAAAAAATTGTAGATGTTTTAGGGGCTAAGAAAATTGGAGTTAGAATGGGGCATTCTCAACAACAAGGTTTCTCTATCGGAAATAAAAATGATGCTATTGGATTGGTACGATTAAGCAAATCGTTCTTTCCGTATCATAAATTAAGTATTAACAATATTCAATACATCAACAGTCGTTACCAAATTATTACGTTTAACGAGGAAATGCCAAAAGATGTACAACCAGGAGATTTAATAGAGAATTTAGATGCTTATCCGGAGTTGTTGGTAGAAAACTGTGTGATTAGTAATAACAGAGCAAGAGGTTTGTTAATTTCTAACCCCGTAAATACTATTATTAGAAATAACTTTTTTAGTACAGAAATGGAAGGGATTTTAATTCCTGTAGAAAGCGGACACTGGTTTGAGTCTGGAAATGGAGCAAATATTACCATTGAAAACAATGTTTTTCAAGATTGCCAGCACAGTGGATTCCGTAGAGGAGTTATTCGTTTTGTAACCGATGACGACAACGAAAATATTGCATTTAAAAACATCAAAATTTTAAACAATACGTTTAACCAGTTTGATAATATGATTTTAGAAATTGCAAATACAGATGGATTGATTTTTACAGGAAATAAGATTACAAATTCAGGAACATTTCCAATGTTACATCCAAACAATCCTGCCATTACGATTAAAACTTCTAAAAATGTAATTTTTAAGAAAAATAAGTACAAAGGAAAAGCAAAAGAAATTCTTAGAAAAGATGATTCTTTGCCAAAATTAAAGTTTAGATAAATTGTAGTTTTTTATACCATCGTATTTATTTTTTTAGTGGATAAGATTGTATAAAATAATAGCTATATAAAAACACAAAAGATGAATTTTAGAAAGATCATTTTATCAGGATTACTTGCTGTAGTAGCTACAGGAATGGTATCTTGTAAAGGTGAAGCAAAAAAAGGAGTTACAAAAACAGCTAGTGATGCTGTAAAACAAGTAACCAAACCTAACGTAGTTGTTATTTATTTAGATGACTTAGGATATGGAGACGTAAGTGCTTATGGAGGCGATGCATTAAAAACACCCAACATAGATAAATTGGCAAATGAAGGAGTTAAGTTTACCAACGGTTATGCATCTTCTGCCACGTGTACACCTAGTAGATATGCTTTGTTAACAGGAGTGTATCCTTGGAGAAATAAAAAAGCGAAGATTTTACCAGGAACAGCACCATTGTTAATTTCTACCACACAACAAACCTTACCTAAAATGTTTAAAGCGAAAGGGTATGATACTGGAATTGTAGGGAAATGGCACTTAGGTTTGGGTATAGGGCACACTAATTGGAACCAGCACATTTCTCCAGGACCTAACGAAGTAGGTTTTGATTCGTCTTATATTATGGCAGCAACTCAAGATAGAGTTCCTACGGTATATATAGAAAACGGAAATGTAGTAGGTTTAGATCCTAAAGACCCTATAGAAGTAAATTATAAAGAAAATTTTGAAGGAGAAGATACTGCAATTTCTAACCCCGAAAAATTAAAAATGACTTGGCATCACGGGCATAATAATAGTATTGTAAACGGAATTCCACGTATCGGATATATGAAAGGTGGAGAAGCTGCAAAATGGGTAGATGAAGATATGGCAGACCACTTTTTAGCCAAAGCAAAAACGTATGTAAAAGAACACAAAAAAAATCCTTTCTTTTTGTACTATGCAATGCAACAACCACATGTACCAAGAACACCACATCCACGTTTTGTAGGGAAATCTGGATTAGGACCTAGAGGAGATGTTATTTTAGAAGCAGACTGGGTTGTGGGTGAGTTTGTAAAAACATTAGAAGCAGAAGGATTGTTAGAAAATACATTAATTGTATTGTCTAGTGATAATGGACCTGTATTAAACGATGGGTATAATGATGATGCTGTAGAAAAATTAGGAAATCACGATCCTAAAGGTGGTTTAAGAGGAGGAAAATATAGCTTATACGAGGCAGGAACCAAAGTGCCTTTTATTACGTATTGGAAAGGACATATTCAACCTAAAGTATCAGATGCTTTGGTGTGTCAAATGGATTTATTAACCTCTTTAGCTAAATTGGTAGATGGAAAGGTAGAAGGAACGGATAGTGAGGAGTTACTAGATGTTTTCTTAGGAAAATCTGATGATGGACGTGCATCTTTAATTTTAGAAGCAACGAGTAGAACAGCCTTAAGAAAAGGAGATTGGATGATGATACCTCCGTACAAAGGAGTTACTGTAAACAAAAAAGTAAATATAGAATTAGGAAATAGCAAAGAATTTCAATTGTATAATGTAAAAGAAGACAAAGGACAACAACATAATTTAGCTACCCAAAAACCGGAATTGTTAAAAGAATTGTTAGCCGATTTTGAAGCTGTTAGAGGGAAGAATTATTCTAAAACACAAGCACTTGAGTTAAAATAATTTTTACAAAATAGTATTCTAAAACCATTCTACAATGTTACTAACAGCATTATAGAATGGTTTTTTTGGTAAATGGGAGGTAGTAAAATATTGTATATCAAGAAAAAACTCTTATATTTGCGATGGAAATAATGGAAAGAGAATAGTGGGGCTTTAAAAGCCCCACTTTTTATAGATATATATGGATAAAAATAAGGTTGAAGAGTTAGTAAATCAAGCTTTAGAAGAAGATACTTCTTTGTTTTTAGTAGATTTAACCATAGGTGCTGATAATAAAATTGTAGTGACTGTAGATGGTGATAACGGAGTTCCTTTAAAAGAATGTATTCGTATAAGTCGTTTTGTAGAAGCTGATTTAGACAGAGAAGAAGAAGATTACAGCATAGAAGTGGCTACACCAGACATTGCAAAGCCTATTGTTTTAAAAAGACAATACATAAAAAACATAGGTAGACTTGTAAATGTAGTTACCGAAGAGCAAAAGTACGAAGGTACTTTGTCAGAAGTTAAAGAAGATAGTATCGTGTTAACTTGGAAAGCAAGAGAACCTAAACCTATTGGTAAAGGAAAAGTAACTGTAGAAAAAACAGTAACTTTAACGTACGAAGAGATAAAAGAAACAAAAGTTAAAATAGTATTTAGTTAAAATATTTAAATGGAGAATATAGATTTAATTAATTCATTTTCAGAATTTAAAGACGATAAAAATATTGATCGTGTTATGTTAATGTCTATCTTAGAAGAGGTGTTTAGAGCCGCTTTAAAGAGAAAATATGGTTCTGATGATAATTTTGATATTATTGTAAATCCAGACAAAGGAGATTTAGAAATATGGCGTAACCGTATTGTAGTAGAAGATGAAATGTCTGAAGATGACAATGAAGAAATTGAATTGTCTGAAGCTAGAAAAATTGAACCCGATTTTGAAGTAGGAGAAGAAGTTTCAGAAGAAATTAAATTACACCAATTAGGACGTAGAGCTATTTTAGCATTGCGTCAAAACTTAATTTCTAAAATATACGAACACGATAGTACCAACCTTTATAAGAAATTTAAAGAATTAGAAGGGGATATGTACGCAGCAGAAGTTCATCATATAAAACACAATGCAATTATTTTGTTAGATGACGAAGGAAATGAAATTGTGTTGCCAAAAAGTGAACAAATTCGTTCAGACTTCTTTAGAAAAGGGGATTCTGTAAGAGGAATTATTAAAACGGTAGAATTAAGAGGAAACAAGCCGGTTATTATTTTATCAAGAACTTCTCCAGAATTCTTAAGAAAGTTATTTGAACAAGAAATTCCAGAAGTATTCGATGGCTTAATTACTATAGAAGGAGTAGCACGTATCCCAGGAGAAAAAGCAAAAATAGCGGTAGATTCTTACGATGATAGAATAGATCCTGTAGGAGCTTGTGTAGGTATTAAAGGATCTAGAATCCACGGAATTGTAAGAGAGCTAGGGAATGAGAATATAGATGTGGTGAATTACACAAAAAACACACAATTATACATTTCTAGAGCTTTAAGCCCTGCTAAAGTGGTAAAAATGGATATCTTTGAAGCAGAAGGAGAAAACAAACCGAAAGCAGATGTTTACTTAAGACCCGAAGAAGTATCTAAAGCCATTGGTAGAAATGGAGTAAATATTCGATTGGCTACCCAATTAACAGGATACGAAATTGACGTTTTAAGAGAAGGAGCAGAAGATGACGAAGATGTAGAATTAACAGAATTTTCTGACGAAATAGAAGCATGGGTTATTGACGAGTTCAAAAGCATTGGTTTAGATACCGCTAAAAGCGTGATAGACAAAAATGTTGCTGAATTAGTGAGCAGAACCGATTTGGAAGAAGAAACAATCATAGAGGTTCAACGTATATTAAAAGAAGAATTTGATAAATAAGGTATTAACACCTAAAAGCAAAACATCTTCTTAAACAAAAAATAGTAAAAAGTATATATGTCTGTAAGCAAAACATTAAGGCTTAACAAAGTTTTACGAGAATTAAATATCTCATTAGATAGGGCGGTAGAGCATCTTTCATCCAAAGGGATTGAGATAGAGGCTCGTCCTACAACAAAAATCTCTAATCAAGAGTACCAAATCTTATTAGATGGTTTTCAAACAGATGCGCAAAAAAAAGCTGTTTCTAAGGAAGTGGGTGAAGAAAAGCGTAAAGAGAAGGAGGAACTACGTTTGGCTCAAGAAGAGAAAAAGCGTAAAGAAGAGGAGGAAAGGACTAAGATTCTTAAAGCTAAAGCAGAAAAATTAGAAGTTAAAACTGTAGGGAAGATTAATTTAGAAACTCCTAAACCAGAAACTTCTAAAGAAGAAAAAGCTAAAGTTGCAGCACCGAAAAAAGAGGAAGTAATAGAAACTCCCAAGGAAGTAGCAGCACCAAAAGAACCAGAGGTTATTAAAGCAAGCGCCCCTAAGTTAGGTGGGCTAAAAATTGTGAAGCCTGCTGTTGTTCAAGAAAAAACTCCTGTTAAAGCAGCATCTAAAACAACAGAAGAGGCAAAAGAAGGTGTTAAAGAGGAAAAAACTCCTAAAGCAGAAGAGGTTAAAAAGGAAGTTCCTGTAAGTAAAGAAGAAGTAAAAGTTAAAGTTGAAGAAGGGAAATCTCCAGAAGAAGGAGGAGAACCAGAAGCAATTAAAACACAATACCAAAAGTTATCAGGTCCAAAATTAACAGGTACTAAAATTGATTTAAAACAATTTGAAAGGCCTAAGAAAAAGAAACCAGACCCTAAAACAGCTAACGCAAACGATCCTAAGAAAAAACGTAAGCGTATTGTAAAACCAGGTACTCCAAATCCTAACAATAGACAAGGAGGTCCAGGAAATAACAATAGAGGAGGTCAAGGAGGTAATCGTAGAGGTCCAGGAAATAGAGGAGGAAGATTTAATCAACCTGTTACTAAAGAAGAGCCTACAGATGAAGAAGTACAAAAACAAGTAAGAGAAACTCTTGAAAGACTTCAAGGGAAATCTAAAAAGAATAAAGGTGCTAAATATCGTAGAGAAAAGCGTGATTTACACCGTCAGCAAACAGAAGACGCACAAGCACAAGAAGCAGCTAGTAAAGTATTAAAGGTAACAGAGTTTGTTACGGTAAGTGAAGTAGCTACCATGATGGATGTCGGAGTTACAGAAATTATTTCTGCATGTATGATGTTGGGAATGATGGTAACGATGAACCAACGTTTAGATGCTGAAACTATAAAGATTGTAGCAGAAGAATTTAATTACGAAGTTGAGTTTGTAGGTGCAGAGGTAGAGGAATCTGTAGTTGAAATTGAAGATTCTGAAGAAGATTTAGAAGAAAGAGCTCCTATTATTACTATTATGGGGCACGTAGATCACGGTAAAACATCTTTGTTAGATTATATTCGTAAAGCCAATGTAATCGCAGGAGAGTCCGGAGGAATTACACAACATATTGGAGCCTATTCTGTAGAAATTGGTACAGGTCAAAAAATAGCATTTTTAGATACACCAGGTCACGAGGCCTTTACAGCAATGCGTGCACGTGGTGCTCAGGTAACCGATTTAGTAATTATTGTAATTGCAGCGGATGATGATGTAATGCCTCAAACAAAAGAAGCAATTAGTCATGCTCAAGCAGCAGGCGTACCTATTGTATTTGCGTTAAACAAAATTGATAAGCCAACAGCAAATCCTGATAACGTAAAACAACAGTTAGCAAGTATGGATATGTTGGTAGAAGATTGGGGAGGAAAATACCAATGTCAAGAAATATCAGCAAAATCAGGTCAAGGAGTTGATGAATTACTAGAAAAAGTAGTTTTAGAATCTGAAATTTTAGAATTAAAAGCAAATCCTAACAAACCAGCCTTAGGTACGGTTGTAGAAGCTCAGTTAGATAAAGGTAGAGGATATGTATCAACAATTATGGTACAAGCAGGATCTTTAAAAATTGGAGATTACATTTTAGCAGGAAAGCATTCTGGTAAAGTAAGAGCAATGTTTGATGAGCGTGGTAGAAATGTAGATGTTGCTCCACCATCAACACCTGTATCTATTTTAGGATTAGATGGAGCTCCACAAGCAGGAGATAAATTTAATGTGTTTGAAGATGAAAGAGAAGCAAAACAGATCGCTTCTAAACGTTCTCAATTACAACGAGAACAATCTGTAAGAACTCAGAAAACATTAACATTAGATGAAATTGGTCGTCGTATTGCTTTAGGAGATTTCAAGGAATTGAATATTATCTTAAAAGGAGATGTAGATGGATCTGTAGAAGCATTAACAGATTCTTTCCAAAAATTATCTACCGAAGAAATACAAGTAAACATACTACACAAAGGTGTAGGAGCTATTACAGAATCTGATGTATTATTAGCATCTGCCTCAGATGCCATTATTGTAGGATTTAACGTAAGACCTGCAGGAAACGCAAGAACTGTTGCTGATACAGAAGAAGTAGATATTAGAACATACTCGATTATATACGATGCAATTAACGACTTAAAAGATGCGATGGAAGGTATGTTATCTCCAGACACCAAAGAAGAGTTGTTAGGTAATGTTGAAATTAGAGAAGTATACAAGATTTCTAAAGTAGGTAACATTGCAGGATGTATGGTTGTACAAGGTAAGATTACTAGAAATTCTAAAATTAGAATTATTAGAGATGGTATTGTTGTACACGATGGAGAGCTTGCAGCGTTAAAACGTTTTAAAGACGATGCTAAAGAAGTAACCAAAGGGTACGATTGTGGTGTGCAAATTAAGAACTACAACGATATTGCTATTGGAGATGTAATAGAATCTTATGAAATTGTAGAAGTTAAGAAAACATTAAAATAGGAAACGAATTTCTGTTTTAAAAAGAACAACATTTCATAAATACAGTTTATAAAAAAGGATTTGAACAATTTGTTCAAATCCTTTTTTTGTAATAACTATTTAGGTTGGTATGAGTTCGATATAAAGATATGTGTTTTAAAAAATTGTTGTTTTGAGTAATTTTCGATGGAAAATCATACCAAGAAAGTTAATTTTAAAACGAAAAATGTTGTTCTCAATATAAAATCCTTATAGAATTTCATTTCACTCAAACAGACATATTTTTTTAAGTTGAACAATGTTAGATCATCCTTTTTTAGTTAGCACTTAAAGAATTATCCTGTTTCGTATCATTTACAATTAAAGCTTCATATTTTATGGTAAATCAGTTTTTGTTAAATTGTTTCTATGTTTAAAGAATTTAACCATTAAACGATTCAACTTTTTAAAATGATATTAACTTTATTTTAATTGCTCTAAGGTATAATCAATGTCATCTTTAGTAGTTAATTTAGAGAAGGAAAAACGTATAGACGTGTTTATTTGTTCAGATTCACTTAAAAAGCTTTGCAGTACATGAGAGCCTTTATTGCTTCCACTTTGGCAAGCAGATCCGCCAGATACCGCAATTCCTTTTAAATCTAACTGAAACAGTAACATAGGCAATTCTTTAGGGAATTGTATGTTTACTACGGTGTGTGTACTTTTTGTTAAATCATTAGAAACACCGTTAAATTTAATGCTTGGGTATTTATTTTTAATACTATTAATAAAGTAATCTTTAATATTTTTAAGATAATTAAGATCCTCTTTTAGATGATCTATGCACATAGATAATGCCTTTTCCATTCCTACAATAGCTCCAATATTTTCGGTACCTGCTCTAGTTCCTCTTTCTTGTTCTCCTCCTAAAATTTCTGGAAAGATGGCTGTACCTTTTCTAAAGAAAGCAAATCCTATACCTTTTGGTCCATGAAATTTATGTGCTGCAGCGGTAATAAAATCTATTTCGGAATCAGATAAGTTGATATTAAAATGTCCGATAGATTGTACCGTATCGCTATGAAAAAGAGCTTGATATTTATTTTTTAGAATAATCACTTTTTCTAAATCTAAAATAGTTCCAATCTCGTTGTTTACGTGCATTAAGGAAATTAGTGTTTTTTGCTGAGAATTAGCTAATAATTTTTCTAAATGAACATAATCTATAGTACCGTTGTTAGTAATATTTACATAAGATACTTGGATACCTTTTTTTTCTAAAAATGTAATGGTGTGCAGTACAGCATGATGTTCTATGGATGTAGTAATAATATGTTTTACATCTAGATGATATACTGCATTTTTAAGAATAAGATTGTTAGCTTCGGTACCTCCAGAAGTAAAAACTAGTTCAGAAGTTGTACAATGCAGGTTTTTGGCTATTTTTTTACGAGCATTTTCTATCATGGCCTTGGCACTTCTACCAAAACTATGAATAGAAGAAGGATTTCCAAAGGAAGCAGTTAGAGTTTGCATCATAACATCAATCACCTCAGGGAACATAGGAGTACTTGCAGCGTTGTCTAAATAAACTCGTTTCATAATCGCAAAAATACAATTCTCATATAAATATATCTTAACTGCAGTATGCAATTTGTCAGTTTTGTTGTTGTGGCATTATAGTTGTCTTTTAGTATAGAATTAAAATAAACACTTGTTTTTCTGTATATTTGCAGTCTTTAAACAAGGTTGTTTGTCACACTGACATTATTATACTTATGAGTAAATACGAAACAATAAAAATAGACACTTTGTCTATGCACAATATGATTGATGAGGATTCTGATTTAATACCCTTATTAACTCCAGAAGATGAAGAGGAGATGAATAAAGAAGTGGTTCCAGAGGTATTGCCTATATTACCTTTACGTAACACGGTTTTGTTTCCAGGAGTGGTCATTCCAATTACAGCTACTAGAGATAAAGCAATATCTTTGATAAAACAAGTAAATAAGGGAAACAAAATTTTAGGAATTGTAGCTCAAAAAGATCCTGCTAATAAAGACCCTAAATTTGAGGATATTTATCATACAGGAGTGGTAGCACAAATATTGCGAGTGCTAAAAATGCCCGATGGAAATACGACGGTTATTATTCAAGGGAAAAAAAGAATTCAACTAAACAGTGTTGTAGAACAAGAACCTTTTATAAAAGCTACTACGGTAGAATTGGTAGATGATTTGTTTGTAGAAGATAATAACGAGTTTAAGGAGATTATAAAAACGGTTAAAGAAACGGCTTTAAATGTAATAGAAGAAAATCCAAACATTCCTACAGAGGGAACTTTTGCGATTAAAAATATTCAAAGCAATTCATTCTTAATTAATTTTATATCTTCTAATATCGATTTATCGGTTAGTGAAAAACAAGAGCTATTAGAAATTAATAGTTTAAAGGAACGAGCGATTGCTACTTTAAAAAAACTGAATGTAGAATTGCAACGATTAGAATTGCGAAATGACATTCAGAATAAAACTAGGGTAGATTTAGATCAACAACAAAAAGAATACTATTTACATCAGCAGTTAAAAACCATTCAAGAAGAGTTAGGTGGAAATTCTCATGAAACCGAAGTTCAAGAATTGTTAGAAAAAGCAAAAGGTAAAAAGTGGTCTAAAGAAATTAAAACTACTTTTGAAAAAGAGGTAAATAGAATGAAGCGTTTGAATCCTCAAATGCCAGAATATTCCATTCAACGTAACTATTTAGAGTTGATGTTGGAGCTACCTTGGAATGTGTACACAAAAGACAAGTTTGATTTAAAAAAGGCACAAAATGTTTTAGAAAGAGATCACTTTGGATTGGAAAAAGTAAAAGATCGAATTATAGAGCACTTGGCTGTATTAAAGTTAAAAGGGGATATGAAATCTCCAATTATTTGCTTGTACGGACCTCCAGGAGTGGGGAAGACCTCTTTAGGGAAATCTATAGCCGAAGCTTTGGGGAGAAAATATATTCGTATGGCGTTAGGAGGTTTGAGAGATGAGTCCGAAATTAGAGGGCATAGAAAAACGTACATTGGAGCAATGCCAGGTCGATTGATTCAGAACATAAAAAAAGCAGAAACTAGTAATCCGGTATTTGTACTTGATGAAATAGACAAAATGGCTTCTGGAATTCAAGGAGATCCATCTTCTGCAATGTTAGAGGTTTTAGACCCAGAACAAAACTCAGCCTTTTACGATAACTTTTTAGAAGTAGGCTACGATTTATCTAAAGTAATGTTTATTGCTACGGCTAATAACATTGGAGATATTCCTTGGGCTTTAAGGGATCGTATGGAGATGATTAATGTATCTGGATATACGATTGAAGAAAAAATAGAAATAGCGAAAAGACACTTATTGCCAAAGCAGTTAAAGGAGCACGGTTTAAAAGCAAGTCATTTAAAAATTGCTAAAAATTCGTTAGAGTTTGTAGTAACAGGGTATACAAGAGAATCTGGAGTACGTAATTTAGAAAAAGTTATTGCTAAGTTGGTAAGGTATGCAGCTAAGTCTATTGCTTTGGAAGAAGAATACGATGAAAATCTTACTGAGGAAAACATTCAAGATATTTTAGGACCTGCAAGATTAGAAAGAGACAAGTATGAAAATAACGATACTGCAGGTGTAGTAACTGGTTTAGCTTGGACAAGTGTAGGGGGAGATATTTTGTTTATAGAATCTATTTTATCTAAAGGAAAAGGATTGTCTATTACCGGGAATTTAGGAACTGTAATGAAAGAATCTGCAACCATTGCTTTGGAATACATAAAAGCAAATGCAGAGGAATTAGGAGTAAAGCAGAAAAATTTAGAAGATTACAAGGTGCATATTCATGTTCCAGAAGGGGCAACTCCTAAAGATGGACCTAGTGCAGGAATTACTATGTTAACCTCTTTAGTATCTAGTTTTACGCAAAGAAAAGTAAAATCTAAAATAGCCATGACAGGAGAAATTACTTTAAGAGGAAAGGTATTACCTGTTGGAGGAATTAAAGAAAAAATATTAGCAGCGAAACGTGCAAACATCAAAGAAATTATACTTTGTGAAGCTAATAAAAAAGATATAGAAGAAATTAAGGAGTCTTATTTAAAAGGTTTAAAATTTCATTATGTATCAGAAATGCAAGAAGTTTTAAGTATTGCATTAACTAAGCAAAAAGTTAAAAATGCTAAAAAATTATAAATTAAAAAGCCTCTACATTTGTAGAGGCTTTTTAATAGTTAAGAATATTGAAAATGTTTATTTATTCATAAATATTCTAATTTTTTCAATAATTTCTTTACCGTCTTCCTCTAAAGCAAAATGGCCTGTATCAAAAATATTATAGTCAATATTTTTAACATCTTTTTTAAAAGCTTGGGCACCGCTTTCAGGAAAGAAAAGATCATTTTTACCCCAAACAATTAATAAAGGAGGTTGATGTTCTCTGAGGTATTGTTGCCATTTAGGATATAATTTTATGTTGTTTTGATAATCATATAATAGATCTAAGTTCATATTACGAACATTAGGTCTCGACATTTTTAAGTAATCCAAATGCCAAGTATCAGGATTTACGTTTTCTGGATTTCTAGCACCATGTACATATTGCCATTTTAATCCTTCTAAGGTAAATGCAGGATATAAAACCTTTTCGGTAGCAGCTGTTCTGTTAGCCCAAAATTTTCTAATATCAGTCCAGCCTTTTCCTAAGCCTTCTTCATAGGCATTTCCGTTTTGATTGATTATTTTTTCAATTCTTTCTGGGTGTGCTGTTGCTATTCTAAGACCTATAGGAGCTCCGTAGTCTTGAATCATAATAGAATATTTAGAAATTTTTTTAATCTCTAAAAAGGAATTTATTGTCTTAGCAATATTGTTAAAAGTATACTCGTATTCTTCTGTACTAGGAAAATCACTATTTCCAAAACCAGGATAATCAGGAGCTATTAAATGGAATTCATTAGCAAGTTCATTCAAAACTTTTCTATATTGATGAGATGATGTTGGAAAACCATGTAAGAGTACAATTGTTGGTTTATGAATATCTCCTGCCTCTCTATAAGCTATTTGTATACCATCTACGACTAATTTTTTATATTTAGTTTTATGTTTTACTTGTGTAAATTTAGTAGTATCTTGAGTAACTACTGTTTGCGTTTTTGTATTGTTACATGCCATTATTATAAAGGCGGTAAGGACATATAAAATATTTACTTTTTTCATACTATTCTTTTTACAATTTTCTGTCAGCTTCATTTATTTTTAAGTCATTGATGCTAGCAAAGCGTTTTTGCATCAATCCATTTTCATCAAATTCCCAATTTTCATTTCCATAAGCTCTAAACCACTGTCCTTCGGAATTTCGATATTCATATTCAAATCGTACAGCAATACGATTATCTTTAAAAGCCCATAATTCTTTTCTTAGCTTATAATCTATTTCGTTTTCCCATTTTGTACTTAAAAATTGTTGTACTTCTTCTCTTCCGTTAATAAATTGATTTCGGTTTCTCCATTCTGTATCTAC